>NZ_WTPX01000087.1 GCF_013036045.1 Alienimonas chondri | reverse complement strand
CCCTCTCCCCTTTTTGGGGGAGAGGGGCCGGGGGTGAGGGGGCATTCGCCGCCCAATGCCCGTTTCACCACTCCGTTGCTCTCCGATCGCACAGCGCCCGGCGCCCCACGAAAGAGAGTTGGCCAGTGGGTCCCCACCCTCACCCCCGACCCCTCTCCCTGAGGGAGAGGGGAGACGAGCGAACCGTCTGTTACCACGCCCAGTCTGTTACCACGCCCGGAAGGGATAACGGCCGGCCATCGGTTCATGCAGGGGAACCTCGACGAAGCCGTCGGAACGGGCGAGGGCGACGGTGTCGGACGCGCCCCGGCCGGCGAGCGCCTCCGCCGTCGTCGTTCCCCCCTCGGTGCGCAGGAGGACCGGCCAGAACCGCCACAGGGGCAGGGGACGGCCGTCGGTGGGCGTCATATCAACGAGAAGCGTCGGCTCTTCGCCCGCACATCCGGCGACGTGGCGGAGCAGTTCGACGCCGATCCGCCGGGCGACGCACAACGCCGCGACCGGATTGCCGGGCAGACCCAGCGCCAGCCGCCCGCCGCGGTCCGAGGTTCCGAACGCCGCCGCAAAAACCGGTTTGCCGGGGCGAATCGGCAGGCCGTGGAACAACGTCGTTCCCCCGAGCGCACGGACGGCGTCCGGCACGGCGTCGTGATCGCCGACGGAGACCCCGCCGGTCGTCATCACGGCGTCATGGCAATCGAGCAGCCCCGCAAACGCCCGCCCCAGCGCCGCCGGATCGTCGCCGACGTAGATCGGTTCCGAGACGTCCAGATACGGCCGACGGCCCAGCAGGGCGGCGACCGCTGGACCGTTCGCGTCGCGAATCTGCCACGGGGGGAGGCGGGGAATCGCCGGATCGCCGCCCGGTTCGCGCACCTCACTCCCGGTCACCAGGATCGCCACCCGCACCCGGCGGCGGACGGTGAGTCGGTCGATCCCGCAGGCCGCGACCGCGGCGACCAGCGCGGCGGTGACGACGACGCCCGGCTCCGCCAGCGGATCGTCCGCCCGGCCGTTTTCGCCCCGCCGTCGGACGTTCGCCCCGGCTTCCTTCGCAGCGTCCCACCCCGCGAGCGGCGTGATGCGATCGACCCCGCCCGGTCCTTCCTCGAACCGCACGTCCTCCTGACGAATGACGCGGTCGCAGCCCCCCGAGAGCGGGGCGCCGGTGAAGATCCGCACCGCGGTTCCCGCGACGTGCGGCGGCGGGGGAAACCCCGCGGCCGCTTCCCCGATCACCGCGATGCCCTCGCCCCCGGCCGGCAGTTCCGCCGTTTGCACCGCGTAGCCGTCCATCGCCGACAGGTCGCAGGCGGGGCTGTCCCGATCGAGGGCCGGCGCGACGGCCAGCACGCGACCGACGGCGTCCGACAGGGGAACATCCTCCATTCCCGCCGTCGCCAGCGCGGCCTTCGATGCGGCGATCGCGGCGGCGGGGCTGTCGAAGGCGAACGTGGGCATGCGGGGAATCGACCTTTCTGGGCTAACGTATCGCGGAAGGGACCACGGACCGAGCCGACATGATCGAAGACCCCGCCGACCCGTCCGTGCCGGAGAACTGTGCATCTTCCGGGCCGTCTCCGCCGTCGAGTCTGGCGAACGCTTCGACCGTTCAGAACCCCGCACACCCCCAGGGCGACGCGCACCCGGAGGACGCCGATCCGCGGGCGATGTTAAACCGGCGGTTCGTCGCGGCGATGACGGTCGCGGCGGCACTGGTCGTGGCGAACCAGTTCCTCGTTCAACCCGCGTTATTGGCGCTGGCGACGGACGCCCCGGTCATCAACGCGGCGGGACGCCAGCGGATGCTCAGCCAGCGATTGGCGAAGGCGGCGCTGGCCGAGGCCATGTTCAAGGCGGGCGATCAACGGGCGTCCGGCGAGCGGACCGTTCGGCAGGACGACCTGAGTCGGCAGGACGAACTGGAAACGACGCTGGCGCTGTGGACCCGTTCGCACCGCGGACTGCGGGACGGCGATGCAGAGCTGGGCCTGCCGGGGGACAATTCGCCGGCGGTTTCGGCGGCGTTCGAGGAACTCAAACCGTACTTCGACGCCGTCCACGCCGCCGCCGCCGACCTGATCGCCGGCCGTGGCGACCCGGCGGACCGTCGCGGGGCGATTCTCGCCGCCGAACGCGAGTACCTGCCGCGGATGGACCGCATCGTGAATCTCTACGAGGAGGAATCGCGCGCCCGCGTCGCCGCGTTGCGGCAGACCGGGTGGGGGCTGACGGCGCTGGCACTGGTGACGTTAGCCGCGATCGGGCTGTTCGTGCTGCGGCCGGCGGGACGCACGATCGCCGGACAGATCGGCGCGCTGCGCGACGCCCGCGATCGGCTGGAGGACCGTGTCGAAGACCGCACGCGAGAACTCGAACGAGCCAACGAGGCGCTGCATCGCGAGCACCGGGATCGGCTGGAAGCGGAGGAAAAGCAGCGGGAACTGCTCCACGAGTCCGCCCGCGTCGGACGGGCACAATCGGTCGGACAGACGGCGTCCGGGCTGGCCCATGAGTTGAACCAGCCGCTCGGAGCGGTGGCGAATTACGTGGAGGGCTGTTTGTTGCGGTTGGAGAGCGAAGGCGGCGTCGAGTTGGGCGAATTGGCGACGGCATTGGGCAAAGCCCGCGACGCGGCGCTGCGTGCGGGGGCGATCGTGGCCCGCATCCGCCGCCTGGCGGAGCGGGGGACGACGGAGTTCGTTCCGCTCGACCCGGTCGAAGTGCTGGACGAGGTGGCGGAGTTCATGGGCGAGGAGGCCCGCCGCCGCGGCGTGTGCTTGGAAGTTCGCCTCGATGCGACCCTCCCGGCGGACTCCGGCGACGGAACGGCACGGGATTTGTTCCGGGTCTCCGGAGACCGGGTCCAGCTTCAACAGGTCTTGACGAACTTCCTCACCAACGCCTTCGACGCGGTCGACGCCGCTGCGCCCCCCCGCCCGCGGGTTTCCCTGGGGTTGTGCGTGCCGAATGACGGCTCGGTCGAACTCTTTGTGGAGGACAACGGGGACGGCCTGCCGGCCGAGGCGGCGGACCGCGTGTTTGATGCTTTTTACAGCGGGCGTGCCCACGGAACGGGCATCGGGCTGGCGATCGCCCGGTCCATCGCGGAGGCGCACGGCGGCACGTTGGCGGTGCGTTCCGAACCCGGCGCCGGCGCCCGATTCAGCCTCTCGCTGCCCGTCGTCGACGGACCCGGGTGACGTACGACTTGCCCCCCGCCGCTGATTCGACGTCCGCCGCCGCCCTTCCCGCCGCGTCGCCGCGGACGCCGACGGTGCACTTGGTGGATGACGACGACCAGATGCGCGACTCGCTAAAGTGGCTGATCGAAAGCGTGGGGATGCGGGCGGCCTGTTACGGCTCCGGGGCGGAGTTCCTGCAACGGCACCGCGAAGGGTTGGTCGAGCACGAACTGCACGGGGGCGACCGCGGGCCGGGCTGTCTGGTGTCCGACGTGCGCATGCCGCGGATGAGCGGGCTGGATATGTATGAATCGTACAAGGCGGACGGGGGCGAACTGCCGGTGATCTTCATCACCGCGCACGCGGACGTGCCGATGGCGGTGCGAGCGTTGCAGGGCGGGGCGGCGGAGTTCGTGGAGAAGCCGTTCAACCGGCACGCCCTGTTGGAGCGGGTGCAGCGGGCCGTCCGTCGCGACGCCCGCCGCCGCGCGCAGGGGCGCGCGCTGCGGACGCTGGACCGTCGATTCGCCGCCCTCACCGATCGAGAGCGGGACGTCCTGGACGGCTTAAAACGCGGATTGCCGAACCGGGAGATCGCGGAACGGGCCGGGGTGACCGTGCGGGCGGTGGAGATGCGGCGGAGCGGGCTGATGAAGAAGCTGGACGCCGCGTCGCTGGCCGATCTGCTGCGGCTGGCGTGGTGCGTGGAGACCCGCACGGCGCCGGATGAGGGGCCGGAGACGGCTTGAGTCGTTCGTCCGCGAAGGCGACTGGGCGACTGGTAGGGACTGCGGCGCAACGCCCGCGAATTTCCGCGTGAAAGTCGCTGTTCGGGCATGATTCGTCGCTGCGTGCGGGCGATAGAGCGGAGGAACTATTGCCCCCGCGGTCGAACGGCGCCCCTTCGACCCATGCCGAATGGAGTCGGTTGTGCTGACCTCGCCCCTTGCTCGTCGCCTCGCCCGGGGCGTCGCCCTCACGCTGCTCTGCGGCGGACCCGCGTACGCCCAGTCGCCGCCCCCGGCGCCGGCGCCCGCGTCCGGAACCGCATCCGGAACCGCGTCGGCATCGACCGAAACGGCGGTCCCGCAGAACGCGGCGGCCGGCCCCACGC
Organism: Alienimonas chondri; assembly: GCF_013036045.1. Taxonomy (GTDB): domain Bacteria; phylum Planctomycetota; class Planctomycetia; order Planctomycetales; family Planctomycetaceae; genus Alienimonas; species Alienimonas chondri. The sequence continues at coordinate 16,778 of NZ_WTPX01000087.1, read as the reverse complement.
AGCCGCCGTCCGGCCCGCAGCAGATTCAGCAGGGCGCCCCCGGCGGGGTGCGTTCTTCGCCGGCGGTCACCCCGCCGCCGTCGCCTTACAAGCCGTTGTTCTTTGAGAACGACTTCTCCGGCTACGTCGGGAAGCCGCCCTATATTTTCGGGGAGGACTTCAAGCTCGTCACCCTGTCGGAATGTCCGACCGTCACGTTGACCGCCGGCGGACAGGTCCGGCACCGGATGCACTCCGAAGACAACCGGCTCCGGCCGGACGGCGAGACCGCGACCAGCTATCAACTCCTGCGGAACCGGAACTACGTCGACTTAAAGACCGAGTACGTTCGCGCATACGTCGAGTCGATCAACGCCTACAACGCCGGCAGCGAGATCGACGAACTGATTATCGACGAGAATCGCTGGGATCTGCTCAACGCGTTCGTGGACTTCCACCTCTATGACGTGGCCGGCGGGGCCGGGACGTTTCGGGTCGGGCGGCAGGAGATTCTCTACGGCGATCAGCACCTGCTCTCCCCATTGGACTGGTCGAACACCCGTCGCAATTTCGAGGGGTATAAGTTCATTCACCAGGCGGACGACTGGCGCCTGGATCTGTTCAGCCTCAACCCGGTCAACGGCGCCGCGGGCAGCCGCGGGTTCGACGTGAACAGCTTCGACGAGGACGACGAAGACAAACCGCTGTGGGGCGCCTGGCTGAACCGGAAACTCGCCGGCGGCGCCTCCGCCGACCTCTTTTATATCGGTCAGGATCGCGAAGCCCCCCGGTCGCGAACCGGCGCCCGCATTCCCAGCGTGCGGTCGGCGGACGGGCTGAGGCATCTGGTCGGCGGTCGCCTGTCCGGGACCGTGCCGGTGACGAGCGGTCTCGGCTGCGACGGCGGTTGCGACGGCGGGGGCGGGAAGGTCGTCCGCACCTGGGACTACGATGTGCAGGGCGGCTATCAATTCGGCGACGACGACGGCGAGGACGTCTCCGCGGCGTTCTTCAACGCCGCCGGCGGTCACACCTGGAACTCGCTCGCCTGGAAGCCCCGCGTCGGCGCCCTCTTCTATTACGGCTCCGGCGACGACGACCCGAACGACGGGGAAAACAACACGTTTTATACATACTACCCGCTGGCTCACGCCTACTGGGGGATCATCGACAATCTCAACGGGCAGAACCTGCTGGACTATGCGTTGTTCGCCTCGGTGAAGCCGACGGACAAGTTGTCCGTGACCGGCGGCTATCATCTGTTCCGCAAGGACTCCGGCAGCGACTTCCTTTATAACGTCGCCCAGGTCGGACTCGGACCGCGGAACGCCGGCACGGACATCGGCAACGAACTGGACGTCGTGGCGAACTATCAGGCGACGCCGAACCTCGGCTTCCAGCTCGGCTACGCCCACTTCTGGTACGGCGACTTCGCGGAGGACAACTTCGCCCAAGCCAGCGACGACGGGGAGTTCGTCTACTTCCAGACGACCTTCAACTACTGATCGCCTCGGCCCCGCTTGAGGGCCGGCCCGCTGATCAACCGAACGGCCCGTACGCCTCGGCGTACGGGCCGTTTTCATTGCCCTCGGGCGAGGCATGCGGCGCCTGATCAGAGCGCACCACCGCCTCATTGAGGGGACGGTCCAGTCTGGAATTCGTTTCGGAGAGGCGCGACGACCTTCGGATTCCCGAAGAAACGAGTCTCGCGACGAACGTTTGCATCGGGAATGTGCAGCCCGGCCTGCCGATCTGGCGGTTCGTCAAGCGATCGGCACGCGGCGTGCAACTTGGGGCTGTCGGCGACCGGATGGTCCGGCCGCTTCTATTCGTGCCCCGCCCCGGCCGTCCCGCCTGTATGTCGGCGTCCGTTCAATACGCTTTGCCGATTCTCGGCGGACCGTCCGCCCAAGGCGGGCCCCCCGATGAATTGAGTGCAGCGCCCGCGGAGCAGGGGATCGACTTAATCGCGGCTCTGCTGGCGCAACAGGCGGACCTCACGGCGGTTGAACGGTTCTCTCAGCAACACGCTGAAGCCGACCGCCCCGGGCAGAGTCGATATTATCAGTCTCTCTTGCCGGCGACCGCTCCCGGGCCGGGGCAGCAATACGGGTTCGAGGTGGATCTCGACCGCTGCTCCGGCTGCAAAGCCTGCGTGACGGCTTGCCATAGCCTGAACGGCCTCGACGACGGCGAAGCGTGGCGGGAAGTCGGCTTATTGCATGGCGGCGGCCAAGCCGCGGGCGGGTCGTCCGGCGGCGCCTCGGGCTTGCCCGTGTTGCAGCACGTCACCACGGCTTGCCATCACTGTTTAGAGCCGGCCTGTCTCAACGCCTGCCCGGTCGACGCCTACGAAAAAGACCCCGTCACCGGGATCGTCCGTCACTTGGACGACCAGTGTTTCGGCTGCCAGTACTGCACGCTGGCCTGCCCGTACGACGTGCCCAAATACCACGCCGGCAAGGGGATCGTGCGGAAGTGCGATATGTGCGCCGACCGCCTGGCCGACGGCGAGGCGCCCGCCTGCGTGCAGGCCTGCCCGCATGAAGCGATCGCAATTCGCGTCGTCGATCGAGATTCCGTCATCGAGCACGCGGAAGCGAATGCCTTCCTGCCCGGCGCCCCGAACCCGGACTACACGCTTCCGACCACCGTTTATAAAACGAATCGCGTCCTCCCCCGCAACCTGTTGCCGGCGGACTACTACAACGTCCGCAAGGAGCACGGGCACTGGCCGCTGGCGATCATGCTGGTGCTCACGCAGTTATCCGTGGGGGCGTTTCTGGTCGAACTCATCCTGCGTGGAGCTGCGGGCGGGCGGGCGTTGCCGGACCCGGTGCACGCGTTCTTCTCGCTGGCGTGGGGCCTGCTGGCCTTGCAGGCCAGCACGTTGCACCTCGGCCGGCCGCACCTCGCCTTCCGGGCGGCGATCGGATTCAAGCATTCCTGGCTCTCCCGGGAGATCGTCGCCTTCGGCCTGTTCGCCCCGCTGGCGATGCTGTACGCCGGGCTGACCTGGTGGCGACCGGAGTTTTATGAACGCTCCGAATGGCTGCCGCAAACGCTCGGTTGGGCGGTGGTCGGGGCGGGTCTGCTGGGCGTGTTCTGCAGCACGATGATTTACGTCGTCGTCCGCCGGGAGTTTTGGAACGGCCCCCGCACGACGCTGCGGTTCCTCGGCACCACGGTCGTGCTGGGTCTCGCCGTCACCCTGCTGACCGGCACGCTGTCGGCCAACCTCTTCCCGAATGCCGCCGCCTACGGACACGACCTCACCCGCCCCCTGGCGATCGCGTTGGCGGCGGCGGCGGCGTGCAAGTTGATCTATGAAGTCGCGGTCTTCCAGAATCTTCGCGACCTGCAGTTCACCGCGATGCGACGCACCGCGGTCCTGATGACCACCGTGCTCCGCGGACCGACGCTGACTCGGTTCGTCCTTGGAACATTGGGCGGCGTCGTCATCCCCGCGCTACTGGCCGTGGGCGATCCCGCGGCGAACTCCCCGGCCGCCCTCTACGCCGCCGCCGCCGCGTTTCTGCTCACGTTGGGCGGGGAACTGGCGGAGCGATACCTGTTCTTCTCCGCGGTCGTCCGCCAGAAAATGCCGGGGGGAATGACCGTATGAGTTCTTCATTCGAGCCGCTCAAACCGAGCCGCGTCCTCGCCGACCTCACCCCGGAAGGGGACGGTCTGATCGGCAAAGCGACCGGGATGCTGCGGGCCAAAACCGGCCGGCTGACCCGCGAACTGCTCCGCGAACCGGGCCGATTCGGACTGGGCCAGTTGCCCGTCGTCAATCAACCGGATCGCACGACCACCGCGGTCTGCGGGTATTGCTCGACCGGCTGCGGGCTGAATATTCATCTTCAAGACGGCCCGAACGGCGAACCGGGCGGCGGCGGGGCGGTCAACCTCACGCCGACCACCGAATACCCGGTGAACCTCGGCATGGCCTGCCCGAAGGGGTGGGAGGCGCTGGCCGTGCTCGACGCCCCGGACCGAGCCGTCGCCCCGCTGCTCAAGGACGGCCACGGCAAGCAGAAGCCGGTCAATTGGGATCAAGCACTCGATACGTTTCGTGATCGCTTCCAGGCGATTCAAAAAGAGCACGGGGCGGAGTCCGTCGCGTTTCTCTCCACCGGTCAGATTCCGACCGAGGAGATGGCGTTATTAGGCGCCGTGGCGAAGTTCGGCATGGGCCTCGTGCACGGCGACGGAAATACCCGGCAGTGCATGGCGACGGCGGCGGTCGCTTATAAACAGTCCGTCGGCTTCGACGCTCCGCCGTATACCTATGCGGACTTCGAGGAGAGCGACTGCCTGATCTTCGTCGGCGCCAATCCCTGTCTCGCCCATCCCATCATGTGGGAGCGGGTGATGCGGAATAAACAGAAGCCGGAGATCCTCGTCCTCGATCCGCGGGCGACGGAAACGGCGATGAACGCCACGCTCCATCTGCCGGCGAAGCCGAAAAGCGATCAATCGTTCTTCTACGGACTGGCGAACTACTTTATTCAGAACGGCTGGGTCGACCGGGACTTCGTCGCGAATCACACCGCCGGCTTCGAGGAATACGCCCGGTTCGTCGAGGCGTTCACCTTCGAGCGGGTTTCCAAAGAGACCGGCTTGCCCGCGGAGACGCTCCGCGACGCGGCTCTCCGCATCCGGGCCCGGGAGCGAGTCTCCGCCTGGTGGACGATGGGGGTCAACCAGAGCCATCAGGGCACCCGCACCGCCCAGGCGATTATCAACTTTCAACTGCTGACCGGGAGCTTCGGCAAACCGGGGACCGGGGCGAACTCCATCACCGGCCAGTGCAACGCGATGGGATCGCGGTTGTTCAGCAACACGACCGGATTGCTGGGCGGGCGGGACTTTAAGAAGGCCGCAGATCGCGCCGCCGTCGCCGGGATGTTGAACGTCCCCGAAGAACGCATCCCGGACCGCGACAGCCTCGCCTACCCGGAGATCATCGAAGGGATTCTCAAGGGCAAGATCCGCGGGTTATGGGTGATCGCGACGAACCCGGCGCATTCTTGGATCAATCGTAATCAACTGGACGACGTGCTGAGTCGGCTCGATTTCCTGGTCGTGCAGGACATGTATCACAGCACGGAGACGGCGAAGATCGCCGACCTCGTCCTGCCCGCCGCGGGGTGGGGGGAGAAAGACGGCACAGTCATTAATTCGGAGCGCCGAATCGGTTTGCTCAAGAAGGTCCGCAAGGCGCCGGGGCAGGCGTTGGCGGACTTCTCGATCTTCAAACTGATCGCCGATCGCTGGGGCTGCGGGGAGTTGTTCGAGGAATGGACCGACCCGGAGGCGGCGTTCCACATCTTGAAGCGGCTCTCCGCCGGCATGCCTTGCGATTTCAGCGGGATCCGCGACTACCGCCACTTGGACGAAGCCGGCGGCGTGCAGTGGCCCTATCCCGCCGAGGGCGCCGATCCCGCCGTCGAACGCCGGTTGTTCGCCGACGGCCGCTTTTATCATGCCGACGGTCGGGCGAAATTCTTGTTTGAAGAGCCCCGCCCGTTGCCGGAGGCCGCCGGCGGCAAATATCCGTTCACGTTGCTGACCGGCCGCGGCAGCGCCAGCCAGTGGCATACGCAGACCCGCACCTCCAAGAGCGCGGTGCTTCGCAAGCTCTATCCGGACTCCGTGTACGTCGAAGTGCACGTCCGCGACGCCCGCCGCTTGCAGATCGCCCCGGAACAGACGGTGCGCGTCGAAAGCCAACGCGGCTCGATCCGGGCGAAAGCCTTCGTGACCAACGGCGTGCCGGAGGGCTGTTTATTCCTCCCGATGCACTACCCGGAAACGAATCAACTGACCGACGGGCAATTCGACCCGTACTCCCGTCAGCCCGCTTATAAGGCCTGCGCCGCGAGGCTGCTCGCCGACGCCAATTAGTCGCTCGCCCTTTCGTACTCCCTGAGTCCTTTCCTGAGGCCCTCCCCCGTGTCCGACCCCGCCGGCCCACCGCTCCCCGCCGCTGCCGCTCCGTCCGGCAAGGCGACCCGCATCAATCTGCTGGACTTCAAGAGTCCTCAGATGCGGGCGTTCCATATGAGCTGGTTCGCATTTTTCCTGTGCTTCTTCGCCTGGTTCGGCATCGCCCCGCTGATGAAAGCGGTGCGGGCGGAGATGAGCCTGACGCCCGACCAGATCGGCTGGCTGATTATCGGGTCGGTGTCGGTGACGGTGTTCGCCCGATTGGCGATCGGCTGGCTGTGCGACCGGGTCGGACCGAGGCTGTGTTATACGTGGCTGCTGGTTCTGGGCTCGCTGCCGGTGATGGGCGTGGGGTTCGCGCAGGACTTTGAGACGCTGTTGATCTTCCGGCTGGCGATCGGGGCGATCGGGGCCAGCTTCGTGATCACGCAGTATCACACCAGCGTGATGTTCGCCCCCAACGTGGTGGGCACCGCGAATGCGACGACGGCCGGCTGGGGCAACCTGGGCGGCGGCGTGACGCAGTTCGCGATGCCGTTCGTGATGACGACCGTGTTCGTGGGGGCGTTTGGATTTAGCGACTACTGGGGCTGGCGGGCGTCGATGATCGCCGCGGGCGCCGTCTGTTTTCTGACCGGGATCGCCTATTATTTCCTCACGCAGGACACGCCGGAAGGAAACCTCAAACCGCTGCGGGCCGAGGGAAAGCTGCCCCCCGCGAATTCCACCAACGGCACCTTCCTGGAAGCCTGTCGCGACCCGCGGGTCTGGGTGTTGTTCGTGATCTACGGCGCCTGCTTCGGGGTGGAACTGACGATCAACAACGTCGCCGCGCTGCACTTCGCGGACAACTTCGACATGAACATGGCGACCGCCGGTCTGGCCGCGGCGGCGTTCGGTTTAATGAACCTGTTCGCCCGCAGCCTGGGCGGGTACTTCGGCGACGTGTTCGGCGGCAGAAGCGGCCTGAAAGGGCGCGTGCTGTGGCTGTTCGCGGCTCTCTTCGCCGAGGGGCTGGCGCTGATGCTGTTTTCGCAGACGACCGGCGCGCTGGTCCTGGCGATCCCGGCCCTGATCGTGTTCAGCCTGTTCACCCAGATGAGCGAAGGAGCGACGTTTTCCGTCGTGCCGTTTATTAACAAAAAGTGTCTCGGGTCCGTGGCCGGCATCGTGGGCGCCGGCGGGAACGCCGGCGCCGTCGCCGCCGGATTCCTGTTCAAGACGGAAACGACCTGGTGGCCCACGGCCTTCCTGATCCTCGGCGGGATCGTGACCGGCGTGTCGTTCCTGGCCTTCCTGGTGCGGTTCGCTCCGGAAGCCGAGACGGCCGCCCGCACCGAGTTCGAGCACGCCAGGGGCGAGCGGGTCGGCGATCTCCTGCCGTCCGCCGCCTGATCGAACGAACGAAACGCCCAGCGCCTCACCCAGATGAAATCGAAGATGGCCAAGTCGAACGGGTTCACCGACGAGCAGCAAAACTACCTGCAGGGCTTCGCCCTGGGGGCGGACGTCGCCCGGAAAGTGCAGGGGTTGCCCGTGTTGTCGGATAGCTCCGCGGCCGGCGCCCGCAACGGCAGCGTGGTGCAGATCGGCCCGGCCGGGGCCGCCGTCGAGGCGGTCCCGGACGGTCCGATGGGCGTGCATATTGAAGCGCAGAACCGGTTCCTCGCGGACGGCAAGAAGCTGTCCAAGGAGGAGCAGGCCAAACGCGACAAAAACCCCTTCGAGATGTGGGGACAGATGAAAACCGCCGCCGCCGCCGGCGAATACCCGAAGGGCACAGACGTCTTCCTTTATAAGTTTCAGGGGCTGTTCTACGTCGCCCCGAACCAGGATTCGTTCATGTGCCGCCTGCGGATTCCGGGGGGGGCGTTGAGAAGCGGGCAGTTCCGCGGACTGGCCGATCTTGCGGCGTCCTCCGGCGGCGGATACCTCGACGTGACCACCCGGGGGAACCTTCAGATCCGGGAGATCTCCGCCGATCACGGCCCGCTGGTGCTGGAAACGTTGAACGACCTGGGCGTGATCCCCCGCGGCTCCGGCGGGGACAACGTCCGCAACGTCACCGCCGCGGCGACCAGCGGGTTCGATCCGCAGGAATTCATCGAAACGCTGCCGATCGCCAAGGAGATGCATCACCACATTATTAACCACCGGGAACTCTACGGGCTGCCGCGGAAGTTCAACATCAGCTTCGACGGCGGCGGGCGGATTGCGACGCTGGAAGACACCAACGACATCGGTTTCCAAGCCGTCTCGCTGCCCGAGGAGAACGCGACGGACGACCTGCCGGCGGGCGTATATTATCGCCTCACCCTCGGCGGGATCACCGGCCATAAGGACTTCGCTCGCGGAACCGGCGTGCTGCTGAGGCCAGACGAATGCCTCTCGGTCGCGGACGCGATCCTGCGGGTCTTCATCAAGAACGGCGACCGCACCGACCGCAAAAAAGCGCGACTGAAATACGTGCTGGACGACTGGGGGTTCCCCAAGTTTATCGAGGCGGTCGAAGAGGAACTCGGCCGGCCGCTGCGGCGCGTCGAAGAGGATCTATATCGACTCCCCGAACCGCCCGATCGCTGGGCGCATGTCGGCGTTCATCCCCAGAAACAGGCGGGCAAGAACTGGATCGGCGTCGTGCTGCCGGTCGGCCGGATGACCGCCGATCAGGTACACGCCCTCGCGGAGATCGCGGATCGCTACGGCTCCCGGCAGATTCGCTTGACGGTCTGGCAGAACCTGATCCTGCCGGATATCTCCGACGAAGATTTAGAGGCCGCTAAAGAGGCGATCGTGGCTTGCGGCCTGGACTGGCAGGCCTCGAGCGTTCGCAGCGGGCTGGTCGCCTGCACCGGGAACGCCGGGTGCAAGTTCGCCGCCGCGGACACCAAGGGGCAGGCGATGAAGCTGGCCGCCTATCTGGACGAACGGATCGAGCTGGACGTGCCCATTAACGTGCACTTCACCGGCTGCCCGAACAGCTGCGCCCAGCATTATATCGGCGACATCGGCTTCCGCGGGACGAAGGTCGAACGGGGAGAGGACATGGTCGAAGGCTATGAGCTGGTCGTCGGCGGCGGGTACGCGGACAAACAGGCCGTGGCCCGATCGCTCTTTGGCGAGGTCGCCTTCGACGACATCCCCCCGCTCGTTCACAACTTATTGCAGCATTACGTCAGCGAACGCAACGGCGCCGAGAGCTTCGCCGAGTTCGCCTCCCGTCGCTCCGACGACGACCTCAAAGCAGCCTCGGGATACACGCCGCCCGTGACCGCGGCGTAGCCGTTCGTTTGTCGAGTCCGCTTCCTCCCCTCACCCTGACCCCGCCGGCCCGATGTCGAAGCTTCAACCGACGCCGTTCTCCCTCCTCCCGGATTCCGCTCCCTTCGACGAAGAGCAGCGGGCCTGGCTGAACGGATTCCTCGCCGGTTGGGTCGGCCTGCAAAACGCTGGCGGCGGGGCCTCCGCGGCGTTGAACGGGGCGGCCGGCGCTGCGGTGCAGGGGCTGATCGCCGAGGGACCGGGGCTGGACGCGGAGCCGGAAGCCGAGGAGGAGGATTTCCCCTGGCATGACGACGCCATGCCGCTGGAGGAGCGGATGGAACTGGCGGAGGGCAAGCCGCTGAAGCGCAAGATGATGGCGGCGATGGCGCAGCTCGATTGCGGGAGCTGCGGCTATCTCTGCCAAACCTACGCAGAGGCGATCGCGGACGGGTCGGAGAAGAGCCTCAAGAAGTGCACCCCCGGCGGCAAGGAGACGGCCAAGAAACTGAAGGAACTAATGGCCCGGGCTCCCGCCGACGTCGCGTCCGCCGATGCCGCCGCGGCGCCCCCCGCAGGCGCCGCGTCCGGGCCGCAATGGACTCGCGACAACCCCTTTCCCGCCACCCTGTTGACCGTCCGCAACCTCAACGGCGAAGGGTCCGCGAAGTATACGTCGCACGTCGAGATCGACCTCGCCGGCAGCGATCTGGCCTACGAAGTGGGCGATTCCCTCGGTCTCTATCCCACCAACTGCGGCGACCTGGTGGACGAGATGATAGAAGCGCTGGGGGGCGACCCGGCCGCTGCCGTCGCTCCGCAGGCCGGGGATGCCTGTTCGCTGCGGCAGGCTCTTATCGAACGCGTCTGCCTGACGGAGATCACGGAGGAACTGTTGGAACTCCTCGCCCCCCTCTGCACGGACGCCGCCCAGGCGGCCGTGGTGAAGGCGGCGCTGGAGGACGAAGACACGATCGACGGCTGGGACGTGCTCGATTTATTGCGAGCGACCCCCTCGGCGACGCTGGACGCCGCGGCGTTCGTCACGGCGCTCTCCCCGCTGCAACCGCGGCTCTATTCGATCAGCAGCTCGCCCAAGGCCCATCCCGGACAGGTACACCTCACCGTGGGCCGGGTGGAGTGGGCCGCCGGCGATCGCAAACGGAAGGGCGTGGCCTCCACGATGCTCGCCGACCGTCTGCGTATCGGCGAGAAGGTGCGGGTCTACGTGCAAAAATCGCACGGCTTCACCGTCCCCCCGGACCCGCAGGCGCCGGCGATTATGATCGGGCCGGGCACTGGCATCGCTCCCTTCCGGGCCTTCCTTGAGGAACGAGCCGTCACGAACTCGCCCGGTCGCAACTGGCTGTTCTTCGGCGATCAGCGGGCGGAGACGGACTTCTTATATCGTGAGGAGCTGGACGCCCTGCGAGACCGCGGCGTGCTGCAACGCCTCGACACGGCGTTCAGCCGCGATCAGGAGGCGAAGGTCTACGTGCAGAATAAAATGCTGGAGTCCGCGGACGAGCTGTATCGGTGGCTCAGCGACGGGGCGTACCTGTACGTCTGCGGGGACGCGAAACGGATGGCGGTCGACGTGGACCGGGCGTTGCACGCGATCGTCGCCGACCGGGCCGGCGGGGAGGCCGCGGCGAAGGCCTTCGTGCAGGACTTGAAGAAGACGAAGCGGTACTGTCGCGACGTCTATTGAGTCATGTCCGCCAGCGCCGAAGGCCCGACCATGTCCGATTCATCTCGCACGCCGCCCCCGCCCGGCGATCGCCCTGAGGGAAAAAAGTTGCCCGGCACCTATCGAGCGTTCGCGGCGAAGTTCCCGGAGGTCGTCATCCAGCATGAGCGGATGGCGAACGCGGTGGACGCCGTCGGTCCGCTGGATGCGAAGACGAAATTCCTGATTAAAATCGGGATTTCATTGGGCGCCGGATTGGAGTCGGCGCTCCGCAGCCACGTCCGCCGGGCGATGGCGGCGGGAGCGACCGAGGAGGAGATCGAACAGGCGATTTTATTAGGGATGAACACCCGAGGCTTCCCCGCGACCGTCGCCGCTTGGAGCTGGGCGCAGGTGCAGTTCGCCCGTGAACGCGCCGACCGCGAAGCTCGCGGCGACTCTGACGAGAACGAATGACGATGTCCACGCTCGCACTGCCCGCCGCCGATCTGCCGGCTTATATTCTTGCCGGCGGTCGCAGTCGCCGCTTTGGCTCGGACAAGGCGTCCGTCGACCGGGACGGTACGCCGGCGCTGGTGCATCTGGCGGGCGTGTTTACGAACTTCGGCGCCCCGTCCGTCACGGCGGTGGCGCGGGAGGCCGGGCAGTATGAAGACCTGGGGGTGAGCACGATCGCCGACGCCGTGGCGGACGCCGGCCCTCTCGCCGGCCTCGACGCCGCATTAGCCGACGCCGCCGCCCGCGGGGCGACGTGGGCGGTGGTGATTAGCTGCGACCTGTTCGACCTGCCCGCCCCGTGGATGCGGCGACTGAGGGCTGCGGCGACCCCCGGCGCCTTGGCGGCGGCCTTCCGCCCGGACGGCTGGGAGCCGTTCCCGGGGCTTTATCACGTCGCCCTCCGCCCGGCGCTCCAGCGTCGACTGAACCGCGGCGAGCGTTCCTATCAAGCCTTGCTCTCCGCCCCGGAAACGCACGCCGCCGCCGTCGATCTCCCCCCGGACTGGCCGGAACGCATCTCCTACAATACCCCCGCGGAGTTGCGGGGCGGCATGAGTCGCATGAACTGACGGCTCGCCCCCGACGGTCGCCGGGCGGTTATCATGGCAGCCCCGCCCGCCGCCCGAAACGCCGCTGCGATGCCCGTCCACGACTTCACCCGTCTCCCCGGCGACGCCTTCCGCGGATTTCACAATGCGTGGCTCACGCGGCTGTACGATGCGCTGAACGACGGAGTGATGCCGGAGGGGTATTACGCGATGCTGGAATCAGAGACCGGCGAGGTCGTGCCGGACCTGCTGGCGTTGCACGCGCCGACCTCTACCGGCGGACCGTCGGCGGGGCTGGCGGTGGCGACCGCTCCGCCGCCCGTCGCCGAACGACGCGAGTATCGCGGGGCCGTCCGCACGCGGACGCCGCGGAAGTATCTGGCGGTCCGCCGCAACGAGGGCGGCCGACTGGTTGCGTTGATCGAGATCGTGTCCCGGGCGAATAAGGATCGGCCCGCGAGCGTGGCGCAGTTCGTGGGCAAGGTCGTCTCCGCGGTGGAAGCCGGCGTGCACGTGTTGGTGATCGATCTCTATCCGCCGACTGCATCCGCCCCGGATGGGCTGCCGGCAGAGATCGGGGCGGAATGGAGCGACGTCTATCAACTCGATCCCGCCACGCCGTTGACGCTCGCCTCCTACGTCGCCGACGACCCGCCGGTGGCGTATCTACAACCGTTGGCGGTCGGCGACGACCTGCCGGACATGCCGCTGTTTCTCGATCCCGGTCACTATGTGACCGTCCCGCTGGGCGCGACTTATGCGGAGAACGTCGCCCGCTTCCCGCCTCCGCTACGTCGCACGCTGGAGGGGTGAGGGACGGCCGGGACGCGATACGTCAGCGTCTACCTCCCCAGCACCTCGGCCCGCGCCGCTTTTAACACGTCCAGCGCCTTGGCGACGTCGGCTTTTTGGCGGTCGCGGTCTTCGGGGATCTCGCGTTCGATGGTGAGGGGGCCGCGGTAGCCGATTTCGTGCAGCGTGCGGAGGTAATCCGTCATACCGACCTCGCCCTCGCCCAACGCGACTTCTTCGCCCCACTCCTTGCCGCGGACGTCGGCGGGGGCGCGCTTCGCATCTTTGCAGTGCACGCTTTTGACGAAGTCCGCCACCTTCCGCAGCGCCGGCAGCGGTTCGTCGGTGCCGTACAGCAGCAGGTTCGCGGGGTCGAAGTTCACGCCGAGGTTCTCCCGGTTCACGTCGCTCAGAAAATCGAGCAGGTGCGAGGCGGTCTCCTGGCCGGTCTCCAGGTTGATCGTCTGGCCGTTCTCCGCGGCGTGATCGCAGCAACGGCCGACGACGGCGACGAGGTCCTTGTAGTCCTCGCCCGTGCGATCTTCCGGGACGAAGCCGACGTGCAGGCCGACCGCGGGGCTGCGAAGGTCCTCGGCGAAGTCGGAGATCGCGCACAACTCCGCGGCGCGAGCCTCGCGCAGCTCGCGCGGAACGAGGCCGACGGTGCGGGCGGTCTCCGGGATGCTGGCGTAGCTTTCGCCCTCGAAGCCGGCGAAGACGCAGGTGAGGACGATGTCCGCGTCGTCCAGATCGGCGAGGAACTTGGCGGCGTGGGCCGCGGTCCGGCTCGCCGGGGCGGGGGCGTGCAGCTGCACCGTGGGGATCGACAATTCCTTCGCCACGTCCAACCGCACGCCGAGGCCGGCGTCGAGACTGGTGAACACGCCGAGGGGGAAGACGTCGCGCATCGGGACGGGCAGGGGACTGGGGGGACGAACGGGCACGGGAGTCCGGCCTCACGGAGGACTCCGGACCCGCCCAGCCTACCGCCGGCACGGTCGCGGGGGCATCATCCCCGCTTGATCCGAGTCCCCGGAGCCGACTCCGATCGCCGCGGAGGGCGCGCCGCCTCCCGGCGACGGCGAAGCGAGGAACCTGATGAGCGATCCGCCCCCGCCCCCGAGTTCGCCTGACAACGGGTCGAACGCCGCCCGTCCCGGTTTCTTCGGCCGCTGGGGCGTGTGGCTGGCGCTGCTGACGTTCGCCACGGTCTTGATGACCGACGTGCCGGAGGGCATGACGCCGGGGGCGCATAAAACCCTGGCGATCACGGCTCTGACCGCCGCGCTGTGGTTCACCGGAGCGATCCCGCTGGGGGCGGCGAGCCTCGTCCCGCTGGTCGCCTTCCCGCTGTGCGGCGTGCTGGACGTCGGGTCGGCGTCCGAGGCGTATATTAACAAGCTCGTGTTTTTATATCTCGGCGGGTTCTTATTGGCGTTGGGGTTGGAACGCTGGAACGTCCATGAACGTCTCGCCCTGCATACGTTGCGGCTGACGGGCACGTCGCCGCGGCGGGTCGTCGCCGGATTTATGCTGGCCGCCGCGGGGTTGAGCATGTGGATCTCCAACACCGCCGCGACGATCATGCTGCTGCCGGTCGCGGTGGCGATGCTGGACGCGCTGACGAAAGGAGAGCGGGAGGGCGTGACCGCGGAAGCCGGCGCCGTCGACCGCCGCAAACTCACGGTGGCGTTGCTGCTTGGTTTGGCGTGGGCGGCGAGCATCGGCGGGATCGCCACGCCCATCGGCACGCCCACGAATATCGCCTTCATCGGGGCGTGGCAGGAATCGTTTCCGGAGGCGTCGCTGGACCGGTTTTCTTTCGACCGCTGGATCGTCGCGTTCGCCCCCGTTTCCATCGTGCTGTTGCTGTTGGCGTGGGGGCTGCTGACATGGAACCTGCGGCCGATCGCGGGGATGGCGGCGGTCGGGCGGTCCTTCTTTGCGGAGCGTCTGCAGTCTCTCGGACGACTGACGACGCCGGAGCGGCGGATGCTGGCGGTGTTCGGCCTCGCCGCGGCGTTGTGGGTGATCCCCAAGCCGCTGTTCGCCGCCGTCGAGGCGACGGAGCAGGGAGCGGCGTGGGTCGAGACGAATATCAACGAACGCGGCCTGCGGCCCATCCTGCGACCGGACGACAGCACCGTCGCGATCCTCTGTGCGGTGCTGGCGTTCGCCCTGCCGGCCGGCGACGGACGCGGGTCTCGACTCATCAACTGGGAGACCGCCGAACGCCTGCCGTGGGATATTTTATTGCTGTTCGGCGCGGGGCTGGCGCTGGCGCTCGCCTTCGAGGTGACGGAGCTGTCCCAATGGGTCGGAAAGGAACTCGGCGATGCGGTCCGCGGCCAGCCGGACTGGGTGTTGGTGGGGGCGGTCTGCCTGGTGATGACCTTCCTGACGGAGATCACCAGCAACGTGGCGACCTGCTCGATCGTGCTGCCGGTGCTGGCCGGGGTGGCGGTGGAGATCGGCGTCGAACCGAGCCTGATTATGCTGCCCGCGGCGGCCTCGGCGAGTTGCGCGTTCATGCTGCCCGTCGCGACCCCGCCCAACGCGATCGTGTTCGGCAGCGGGCGACTGACGATGGCGACGATGGCCCGCCGCGGGTTCCTGCTAAACCTCATCGGCGCCGCCGCGATCACCGGCCTGACGCTCGTCTGGATCCGGCGCATGATCTGATCGCGCAGCGATCAGCGAGCCGGGGGGTTTATCCCCCCGGACCGGAAACGTGATTCGCGCCGATTCGCTGCGCTCATCGGCCCGGGAGGATGACCCCCCGGCTCGCCCGCCGTCCTACTTCCCAATGCAGAATCGCCCGAAGATGCGGCCCAATAAGTCGTCATGATAAACGACGCCCAGCATCTCGCCGAGGGCGTCCACCGCGGCCCGCAGTTCCGCGGCGACCAGTTCGTCGCCCAGCTCCGCGACCTCCCTCGCACGGTCCAGCGCCGCGAGGGCTTCGTTCAACGCGGCGCCCCCCCGGGCCGCGGTCGCGCCGATCAGATGCCGACGCGGCGTCGCGGAGCGAACCGCCTCCGCGACGGCGGTTCGCAGTTCCTCCAACCCGTCCCCGGTCGTCGCCGAGACCGCCAGCGTCCCCGGTTCGATCGTCCCCCGCAGGTCCGCTTTGGTGAAGAGGACCAGACCCTCGCCGACGGGGGGAACGGAACCGCCCGGCGGCACGCAATGCAGCACGAGGTCCGCGGCGCCCAACGTCTCCGCCCGCCGGTGCTGGGCGGCCGCGGAGAGGTCGTCGCCAGCCGTTTCCTCGCCGGCGGTATCGACCAATTCGATCGTCAGTCCTCCCAACGAGACGTCCGTGCTGACGTCGTCCCGGGTCGTCCCCGCCGTCGGCGAGACCAACACCGCCGACCGACCGGACAGGGCGTTGAACAGCGAACTCTTCCCCGCGTTCGGCGGCCCCGCCAACACGACCCGCGGCGTCACGCCTGACACCGCCCGCCCGGCCGCGTCTGCAACGAGATCCCGTACCGCCTGCTGTCCGTCCTCAATCCGGCCACGCAGCACGTCTGGAGCGACGAACGAAACGTCCTCCTCCGCGAAGTCCAGCCCCGCTTCAAGGTCCGCCAGCAGGTCCAGCAGGTCGCTCCGCAGCGGTTCCAGCCGATTGGAGACACCCCCGGTGAGCTGATTGAGCGCCGTATGTAATTCGCCCGGATCGGCGGCGTCGATCACCCCCAGCACCGCCTCGGCCTCCGTCAGCCCCACCCGTCCGGCGAGGAACGCTCGCAGGGTGAACTCCCCGGGACCGGCAGGACGAAACCCCGCGGCGTGCAACGCCGCCAGCGTCGCTTCCACCACCGGCGGCGACCCGGGCAAGTGCAGCTCGGCGCTCGGCTGACCGGTGTAGCTGCGTTGGGTCGGCCAAACGAATGCGGTGCATCGCACCGGCACGGGGAACGGTTCGAGCCGCAACGCGCCGACGTGCCGCCCCGCGACGTGGCCGGGGTAGGCCTCTGCGTTCGATGGGCTGAACAGGCCCCGCAACAACCGCGGCGAGCCGGGGCCGCTCATGCGGATCACCGCCCGCC
>NZ_WTPX01000086.1 GCF_013036045.1 Alienimonas chondri | reverse complement strand
CCCCCAGCCCCTCTCCCCCAAAAAGAGGGAGAGGGGAGACACGGACGACCTCTCCCTCAGCGTTACGAAACGGGTTGCGATTCCCTACGATCTCCCTTCACACCGGCCGCCGCGCCGGTCCCGCGCCGCAACCTCTTCAATTCTTAAGATGGCCGAGCAGAAAGCCACCAACGTCACCTGGCACGAATCCCGCGTTTCCGCGAGCGATCGAGCCGAACTCATGGGCCATAAGTCCGCCCTGCTGTGGTTCACCGGCCTGTCCGGCGCCGGCAAGAGCACCGTCGCGAACGTCGTGGACCACCTGCTGCATCAGAAGGGGTTCCACACCTACGTCCTCGACGGGGACAACATCCGCATGGGGCTGAACAAGAACCTCGGCTTCAGCCCCGAGGATCGCACGGAGAACATCCGCCGCATCGGCGAAGTCGGCAAGCTGTTCGCCGACGCCGGCCTGCTCACGATGACCGCCTTCATCAGCCCCTACCGCGAGGACCGCGATCAGGTCCGGGCGCTGTTCGGGGAAGGCGACTTCATCGAAGTCTATGTGAAGGCCAGCCTGGAGACCTGCGAAGCCCGCGACCCGAAGGGGTTGTATAAGAAGGCCCGCGCCGGCGAGATCAAGGGCTTCACCGGGATCGACGCCCCCTACGAGGAACCGGCCAACGCCGAGCTGACCCTCGACAGCGACGGCAAAGACGTCGATACGCTCGCCGCCGAGGTCGTGGATTACCTCGAAGCGAACGGCTACCTGAAGACCAAGTAGCCGGTCGGGTTATAACGCCGTGAATCGACCGGGTCGCGAGGGCGGCCCGGCCATGCGGGGCGAATGGTTGAAGGTCCGGGACGACTCCGCCAAAACGCAGGGCGTCCCGTTCTTTTTGCGCCTGAGGCTCCCGATGTCGATGCGTCCCCTGCTCCCCGCTGCGTTGTGCGCCTTCGGCGTGCTGAGCTTGTCCGCGTTGGATTCAAACGGCGTCAGCCAAGACGGCGAGTCCGTGGCGACCGCTGCCGATTCCCAACCCGCCGGGTTTGAACCCACCACCGAGGGGGTCCGCGAAGGCATCGACGTGTACCCCCGCCGGCTGCCGCCGGGGCTGGGCGTGGTGCGGATGTCGGACGCTCAGAAAGAGCGGGTCTACGCCGTGCAGGCGAAGTATCACGCGCAGATCGAAGCGCTCCGCGACCAGATCGCCGCGTTGGAAGCCAAGCAGGAAGCGGAGGTGATGGGCGTCCTGTCCCCCGCACAGCAGAACTTCCTGAAGGCGTGGGAAGCGATGAAGGAAGCCGAGCGACAAGCCGACGAAGAAGCCGAGGCGAACGACGCCGCGGCCGAGGCGCCCCCCGCTGACGCCGAATGACGCCGGCGAGCCGGGGGGCTTGTCCCCCCGGACCGGATACGGGTTCGTTCGAGACTCGCGTGCGGTTCGCTGCGCTCACCGGTCCGGGGGGATAAACCCCCCGGCTCGCGGGGCGGTCGATCGGCTCGCGGGGCGGTCAGTCGTCGAACGAGTAGTCCCGCAACCGGTTCCGCGGCAGGCGGCCGGGCGGGTTCGGCTCCGGGTCGACCGGCTCCACGGGGCGTGCGATCTCTTCCTTGAGGCGACGCAGTTCGTACTCCAACGCGGTTCGCTTGGCGCGAACGTCGGCGATGCGGTCGCGGGTGTGGCTCACGGTGGCCCACCAGTCGAGGACTGCCAGCAGAATCAGCCCGTTCACCGCGGCCAACAGCACGCCCAGGTAGGCGAGGAACCAGTGTCGGGCACCGGCGCCGACCGCGAGGATCGCCGCGTCGCCGACGGGAATCGCCACGCCCAGAAAGAGCAGCAGCCCCGCCACCTTGCGACGCCGGCCGAGTTTGGCGCGGTGGAAGTTCAACTCCCACTCTTCCAGCGACCCGTCGGCGTCCCCCTGCTCAAGCGCCGCCCGCCCCCGGCGGTAACCGACGGCGGCGACCGTTCCGCCGACCACGAGGCACAGCCCGAAGGCGGTCGGCACGGGGTCGAACGGCACGGCGATCTTTCGAAAAACGTCACGGACGGCACGGCAAGCGGGACGGTTTACTATCCGCCGGGACCGCCGACGGGTCCAGCGGGGGAGGCTCCCCCATGAGGTCAGTTCGTGAGTCCGTCGAGCGTCCCGGACGCTTGAAGCGTCCGGGACGTTACGCCTAAGGAGTCAGTGCCGATTCGCTCAGTCCCTTCCGCCCGAACTGGTCGAACCCGAGCCTTGCCGAACCCGGGCGGCGCCGCGACGGTCCGCGGTTTGTCCCCGCCCCGCCGCCCCGGTTCCGGTCGCCCCCGTTGGTTCAGATCATCGAGTACGCCGCGGTCATCGCCGCGGCGATCTACGCGGTGGGACTGGCGCGGCGGCATGGGATGGACCCGGTCGGCACGCTGGCGATGGCGATCATCGTCTCGTTCGGCGGCGGCACGCTGCGCGACCTGTTGTTGGACCGGCACCCGCTGTTCTGGATCGAACGCGAACAGTACGTCGCGGTGGTGGCGGGCATCACGGCCCTCAGCGTGCTCGCCCCGGAGCGGGTGGCGCGGCTGGAGGGCTGGCTGATGCTGCCGGATGCGCTGGGGCTGGGCCTGTTCGCGATCACCGGCGTGGTGATCGCCCAGCGGGAAGGCGCCGGGCCGCTGGTCAGTTCGCTGATGGGCGTGGTGACGGGCACCTTCGGCGGGGTGATCGGCGAGGTGATCTGCAACCGCGTCCCCAGTCTGTTCAGTTCGACCACCCCTCTGTACGCCAGCTGCGCGTTCGCCGGCGCCTGGTGCTATCTCATCCCGGTGTGGGTCGGGGCGAGTCCGCAAGCGGTGCAGCCGTTCGCCGTCGCCGTGGTGGTGACGCTCCGCTTGATCGCCGTTCGACGCGACTGGCGCCTCAAGCCCGTCGGCGGACCGGACGACGCCGCGTCCGCCGCCGATCTGATCGGCCCCGTCCAACCGCCCTCCTTTCAGCCGTTCGGCGAACGACGAGCCCCCGCGTCCCGGAAGCCCCCCAAATCGTCCCGCAAAGCGAAAGCGTCCCGCCGTCGAGGCCGGTAGCCCGCGGATTCGATCGCCCGCGGCTAGGAACCGTTCAGTCCGCGGACCGCTCCGCGGCGACGCGTTTGACGTCGGCGTCGACCATCAGCCCGACGAGTTGCTCGAAGGTCGTTTCCGCCCGCCAGCCAAGCACGCGTTCCACCTTGGACGGATCGCCGCGGAGGTTCTTCACCTCCGTCGGCCGCTCGAACGCCGGGTCGGTCTTCACATGCGCCCGCCAATCCAGACCGACGCGCTCGAACGCGGCGGCGAGGAGATCTTCGATCGTGTGCGTCACCCCGGTGGCGATGACGAAATCGTCCGGGGTCTCGGCGTCCAGCATCAACCGCATCGCCTCGACGTACTCCTTGGCGAACCCCCAGTCGCGGGTCGCCCCCAGCCAGCCCAGCGTGACGGAGTCCTGCAATCCCGCCGCGATGCGGGCCGCGGCCAGCGTGATCTTCCGCGTGACGTAGTTCGGCGGGCGGCGGGGGCTTTCGTGGTTGAACAGAATGCCGTTGCAGGCGAACAGCCCGTAGCCGTCGCGGTAGTTGCGGACCAGATGGAACGCGCAGGTCTTCGCGGAGGCGTACGGGTTCTGCGGCGAGAGCGGCGTGCGTTCGTTCTGCGGGGCGGTCTCCGGGGAGCCGAACAATTCGGAGGAGGACGCCTGATAAAATCGCACCTCCTGCCGATCAGTCAGCGCCCGCGCCGCCTCCAACAGGTTCGCGACCGCCAGCGCATTCGCCGCGACGGTGCCGGCGGGGCTTTTGAAGGACTCGCCGATGTGGCTCTGGGCGGCGAGATTATAGATCTGATCCGGGGCGACCTCCGCCACCAATCGCGCGACGGCGGCGCCGTCGGTGGCGTCCGCGGCGTGCAGGGTGAGTCGGTCGACGTGCGGTCGCACGCCCGGCAGCCCCTGCAAGGCAGACGCCTTGGCTCCCGCGGGATCGCGGGTCAGGCCGTGGACGGCGTAGCCGTCCGCCAGCAGCGATTCGGTTAGATACGACCCGTCCTGCCCCGTGACCCCGGTGACCAGCGCCCGTTTCATAACCCTCGGCCGATGGACGATCTTTGGAATCCAGGAACCCCCTCGCCCGTCGAGCGTACCGACGCCCCGATTCGCCGAACAGGCCGTCCGGGAGTCCATCGAGCGTCCCGCATGCTCGAAGCGTCCGGGACGCTGCGGGCCCTCTGCGTAGCGCCGGACGGGTTCGTCGATTGATCGCCCGGTCGCATCGCTTCTAGAGTGACGCCTGCTAAAGATGCCCCGCCCCGAAGTCGTCTGCCGTGCCCGCTCCCCAACGTTCGCTCGGCCGCCGCTTGCTCGACCGTGTCTCAGGACGCCCCCAGCCCGCGGCGCCCGCGAGGCCGCCGAGTCCGCCGCATTTGGAGCCTCCGCATAAGGAGATCGTCGAGGCGGTCCGCGACTACACGATGACCAGCCCCCAACGGGTGACGGCGCTGTGCGACGCCGTCGAATACGTGCAGTCTCAGAACATCCCCGGGGACTTCGTCGAATGCGGCGTCTGGCGCGGGGGCAGCGTGATGGCGATGCTGCACGTCCTCAAGAATCGCGGCTTGAACGCCCCGGGCGAAACGCCCCGCGACGTGCACCTGTTCGACACCTTCGAGGGCATGTCCGCCCCGACCGACGCCGACCGCGACCCCGCCGGCCGCACCGCCGCGGAGTTGCTCGAAGCGGAGAAGGACGACAAGGCCGGCTCCGCGAACTGGGCGTACTGCTCGCAGGAAGATGTCGAACGCAACGTCGCGACCGTCGGCTATCCCGCGGAGCGGTTGCACATCGTCCGGGGCAAGGTCGAGGACACCATCCCGGACGCCGCCCCCGAATCGATCTCTCTACTGCGGTTGGACACCGACTGGTACGAATCGACCGCCCATGAAATGGAGCACCTGTTCCCCCGTCTCG
Source organism: Alienimonas chondri (assembly GCF_013036045.1). Lineage (GTDB taxonomy): Bacteria > Planctomycetota > Planctomycetia > Planctomycetales > Planctomycetaceae > Alienimonas > Alienimonas chondri. The sequence continues at coordinate 16,190 of NZ_WTPX01000086.1, read as the reverse complement.
CCCCCGGCGGCGTGCTGATTCTGGACGACTACGGCCACTGGGAAGGCGCCCGGCGAGCCGTCGACGAGTATCTCCAGCAGCACGGCGTACGACTGTTTTTGCAACGGGTCGACTACACCGGCCGCATGGCGGTCAAGCAGGGATGAACGAACACGAACCCTCCTCGCCGGCCCCGTCGGCGCCGGCTCCGTCCTCGCCGGATGCGGGCGCGTCGTACGATCGGCGTCTCAATCTCGGTTGCGGGAACCGGTTGCGGGAGGATTGGACGAACGTGGACGTCATCGCCGCCCCCGGCGTGCTGGCGCACGATCTCCGCGATCCGTTGCCGTTCGCGGACGAGTCGTACGACTTCGTCTATCACTCGCACGTGCTGGAGCATTTCCGTCCCGCAGACGTGCCGCCCTTCTTACATGAATGCCGCCGCGTGCTGCGGCCCGGCGGAATTCTGCGGGTCGTCGTGCCGGATCTGGAGGGCATCGTCCGCGGATATCTCGCCGCGCTGGATCAGATCGACGCCGCCGTACGCGAGGGGCGGCCCGAAGAGCGTCTGGCCGCGGAGCGGGATCGCCACTGGATGATGCTGGAGCTGTACGACCAGACCACGCGGGAGAAGCCCGGCGGACGGATGGGCGAACTGCTGCGCTCCCCGGAGATCGCCAACGAACGGTTCATCCGCGACCGCTGCGGGCTGCAGGTCGCCCCGGTGCTCGACGCACGCTCCGATCCCGCGGCGAAGCCGTCGAACGCCCGGGCGGCGAACACGGGCCCGGCGCCGCGACGCTCGACGTTGCGACGGGCGGCGGGCGCGGTCCGTCGCAGGCTGCGGGCGACGCTGGGCAGGTCGTCGAGCCTCGGCGAAGAATTGTTGAGCCGCGACGACCGCGAAGCCCTGCGGATCGGTCGGTTCCGCCTGCGGGGGGAGGTGCATCAATGGATGTACGACCGCGTCAGCCTCGCGCAAACGCTGCGGGACGCCGGGTTCGTCGACCCCGTTCGCCAGGGCGCTCGCGAGAGCCGCTGGGCCGGGTGGAGCGATCAGAACCTCGACGCCGAACCGAACGGCACGATCTACAAACCGGACTCCCTGTTCATGGAGGCCACGAAGCCCGCCGGGAACGGGAGCGGCGCTCATGAGGTGAGCGCCGGCGAACGGGCCGGGACATGAATCCCCTGCTCGTCAGCACGTCGGACCAGGCGGGGGGCGCCGCCCGATCCGCGTGGCGGTTGCACCGCGGACTGCGAGCCGTCGGTTGCCCGTCGCGGATGCTGACGTTGAACAAGGTCTCGGCCGACCCCGACGTCCGCGCCTTCGTGCCGCCGCGGTCCCTGCCGACCCGCGTCCGCCGCAAGCTGCGGCGACGGACGCTCCTCCGCACTCGGCCGGCCCTCGCGGAGACGCCGGTCTTCGAAATCTTCGGCACGGATCTCAGCGAACACGGCGCCGACCTGCTCGACGCGGTCTTCCCCTCGCCCGGCTCCCCGAACGAGCGACACGCAGGCCCGACGCCGGACGTGGTGAACCTGCACTGGGTCGCCCGGATGTTCGACGATCGGACCTTCCTGCCGGCCCTCGCGGCCCGGGCGCCGGTGGTTTGGACGCTGCACGACATGCAACCGTTCACCGGCGGCTGCCACTACGACGGCCCCGCCATGGCGCCCTGCGGCCGGTTTGCCGGACCGCCGATCGAATACGGCAACACGACAGGCGGCGAACCGAAGTGCGGGCGCTGTCCCCAACTGGCCGGCGATGCGGAGGACGACCTCTCCCGCCGCATCTGGAAGCGTCGGCAGGAGGCATTCGGAAGGATCCCGACCGACCGACTGACGTTCGTCACCCCCAGCCGCTGGCTCGGCGCCGAGGTGAGCCGCAGCGCCCTGTGCGGACGGTTCCCCGTGGAGGTGATCCCCTACGGACTCGATCTGGACCTGTATCGTCCCCACGATCGCAGCTTTGCCCGGGAAGTGCTGGGCGTTCCGCCGAACGCGAAGACGATCCTGTTCCTGTCCGATTCGGTGGGGAACGTCCGCAAGGGGTTCGAATATCTCCGATCCGCGCTGGAACGGCTCCGCGGGCTGTCGGACCTGTATTTGGTGACGGTGGGCCGCGGCGCCCCGGAACTGCCGGACGGTCTGCCGCACGTGGCGCTGGGATCGGTGTCGGACGATCGGATCCTGGCGCTGGCCTACGCGGCGGCGGATCTGTTTGCGATCCCCTCGCTGGCGGATAACCTGCCCAACACGGTGCTGGAGGCGATGGCCTGCGGGACGCCGTCGGTCGGCTTCGCGGCGGGCGGCATCCCGGACATGATCCGCCCCGGCGAGACCGGCCTGCTGGCGCCGACCGGCGACGTCCCCGCCTTCGCCGACGCCCTCGCCGCCCTGCTGTCCGACGACGCCCTCCGCACCCGCCTCGGCAAGAACTGCCGCCGCGTCGCCGAGGCTGAATACGCCCTCGCCCGCCAGGGCCACGACTATCAGGCGCTGTTCGAGCGCACCCTCGGGCGGGCTGCCTGACGCATTCCAGTTCCGCCCGCGATTGGGACGGCCAAGGCTGGGGCAACGACGGACGACCTGATCGTGTTGGAACACGACTGACCCGCCTGCCCGAAGCCGACGTTCCGCCTCGAGCAATTCCTCTCCCCCGGCCTCGACGAAGCGTGAAGCCCTGTTCGGCCCCCTTCACGACCCCGCCGCCCCCGGTATCCCTTCAGAGGCAAACCGACGCGGGTGAAGGTTGGGGCGTCAAAATGAACGGGCCACTCGAGCCGTCAGTCCTCGTCGGCGTCCAGCATCCGCGGGAGACGGGCCTCCGCCGCGGCGGCATCTGCGAGATGGCGCTCGCGGTCCGCGTCGTTCTCCGCCAGTTTGGCCAACCGCTGATGCATAAAACCGACCATGCGCCAGTCGTCAAGTGCCTCATACGCCTCCGCCGCCCGCACAAAGTACGCCCGGGCCATCACCATATCGCCTCGATCCTCTTCTAACTCGCCGCGATCGCTAATACAATGAGCCTGACTTAAGCGGCTTTCCGTAATCCGAAACAAATCGTTGGCCTGGGCAAGAATTTCGACAGCAGCATCATGCCCATCGTTCCACCACGCGATCACCGCCTGCTGGCGAAGACAATTAGCCTGCCCTAATGTGTCGCCAGCTTTTTCATACAACACCTCCGTTTTGGAGAACAGTCCGCTAGCACTTAAATCCATTCGCAACATTGCCAGCATTGCTCGCTGAAAGCTGCAATTAGCTTGACCGAGGGGATCGGAGGCCTGCCCGTACAATTTCTCAGCACTTGCCAACATACCGTCCGCCGCAGGGCGATCCTTCTGGATAGCGAACTTTGCCCGATTCAGCCAACAGTTCGCCTGACCAAGCAGGTCGCCCGCGTTTCTGTAAAGCTCTTCGGCCTGTATTAGCAGGTCGTCTGCAGCCGCTTTCCCCTTTCTCGCCGCAATTTCAAACCTCTGGCAGATGCAGTTCGCTTGCCCGACCGGATTTTCGGCCCGGCTGTATAGACGCTCTGCTCGTGCCAACGATTCCTTAGCCGTAGGATCGCCCCGCCGAATAGCCAGTGCCGCGAGAAAGAAGGCACAGTGAGCTTGCCCAGATTTGAAGCCGCGTTTCTCAGCAACCCGCTCCGCTTCGACCAAAAGCTCTGGCGTGCCGGCACCGGTGAGTTGGACAAACTCAGCCCAAGCAATCGTCGCCAGTACTGCTATCTGTTGTTCTTGCGCCAAACTACGACGAATCGCCCACTCCACATTAGCGATCTCAGGCTTGAGCAGTTCTACGACCGCGGCTCCCCCCTTTCTAGCAATTGCTCTCGCCGACATAGCGAGTTTCAAATAAACCACTTCCAGTCCGTCTGCCGGAGCGGGCGAGCCGAGTCGGCGGAGCCATGCGTCTCGGACGGAAGCGCGGACGCGGAGTCGTTTGGCTCCGGGGGCGGTCTCCTCGCCGTCCGCCAGTTCGACGTCCGCCTCCTCGACCAGCGTAAGACCCCGGAGGCGGGCCAGGTCGGCGGCGCCCTCGCCCAGTACGGGTTCCTCGTGCTCCGCCGCGATGCCGCCGGGCAGATGGCAGAGCGCCGTGAACGTGCGGCCAGCCCGCGAATCCGGCGTGATCCCGCCCAGTTCCAGCGAGACCGCCAGCGCGGAGGCGACACTATCCAACCGCCCGCCCGCCGACCCGTCGAGGGGACGGTTCAAGGCATTCATGCCCTCGGCACGCATCGCCCGATCCAATCGATCGAGCGAACCCGCCCGGACGGCCGCGTGGGCCAGCAGTCGCAGGATCAAAGGACGCCCGCCGATACGGCCCAACAGCGGACCCAACGCGAGGTCGTCGGCGAATCGGCCGCCGGCGTGGCCGAGGAACGCCGCCCGGCGATCCTCGCCGTCCAGGTCTTTCGGGGTGCAAGCCAGTGCCCACCGCACGCCCGGCGGCGGGTCCGGGACGCGGGCGGTGGCGATCACGCAAACGTCCCCGGACGTGCCCAGCCCCTCGATCAACGCGTTCAGCCGGTCGGCGTCCTCCCGGGCCAAAACTTCTTCCAGATTGTCCAGCACGATCGCCGCCGGGGCGTCGTTGGTGCGGGCCAGCAACAGGTTCACCGGGTCGCCCCCGGTCAGGGGGTGCCCCAGCGCGGTGAGCGCGGCGGCGGCGGCGTCCGCCGTGCTCGACAGACCGTCGCAACGCACGAACGCCCGCCGGCGCTTGTACCGCTTGACCAAGTCGGCGTGGGCCAACACGGCTCGCGCCAGTTCGCTTTTCCCCAACCCCAATGCCCCGTGCAGGACCACGGCCCGCACGGCGGAGTCGCCTGTGAGCACCGCGACCAGATCCGCGAGGTCCCGTTCCCGGGCGATCAGGACCGCTGGAAAGGTCGGCGGCGGCGCCACGGGCGGCGTTTCGACGGCGGGGGCCAGTTGCCCCACCTTCGCTCCGACCGCCTGGATCTCCTCCCTCAGTCCCTCGTTCCCTTCCCGCACTGCTTGCCCGATGCGGTCGGTCTGCCGTTCGACCTGACCGCTCAACCGCCCGATTCTCTGCACCGCTTGATCCGCAGCAATCCATCCCTCGATCGCGGCGTCGCGGGCCTCCTCCATCAAGGCCGTCAGTGCCGCCTGCCGGTCTGCCTCTTTAAGATTCAATCGCTCGTGCAAGCGGGCGAACCGCTCGTCCAGCAGTGCTTGCAGGTTGGGGACGACGACGGCGGCGGCGTCGAGCAGCTTGTCGACGCCGGCCTGCACCGCCTGCAACTGCCCGACGAGTTCCGCTAAGGTCGATTCCGACCGATCGAACCGCTCCGCAATCGCCCGATACAGGATGACCACCGGCGTGCCGGGATCGGCGGGATCGAGCACCGACAGGTCGATGCGTTCGTCCCGGGCGATGCGGTTGACGGCCTGTTCAAACGCGGTCGAGCGTTCATCGTTCTCGGCCTGTCCGTCCACCAGCCGTTCGAGCAAAGCCAACACGTCGTCCGGATTGATCTCCCTTTTCAGACGCTCGACAAGCTCCGCTTCGTCTAAATCGTCGCCGAACACTTTGTGCAGCACATCGGCACTCGCCAAACCGGCCAAACCGGCCCAGAACAGTATTGCACAACCCGGGTTGGCCCCAAGTTGGGCGAGCAACGTGGGGCCGTCCGTCAATAAACCGGGAGCCGCAATTCCCAGCTCAGGCACCGTTTGCAGGAGTTTGCGGAGCTTGGACATCGGCGGCGCGGGCAATCAGTTGAACCCCTAGTGTACGGAAGTTTCCCGACACTACCAAACGGTTCAGTCTGCCGATTCCTCCGTCTCCCCGCCGAAGACGAAGCCGTCTTGGGCGGCGTCGACGGTGATGGCGGCGCCTTCCTTGTAACGGCCGTCGAGGAGGGCTTGGGCGAGGCCGTTTTGGAGGCGGTCCTGGATCACGCGGCGCAGCGGGCGGGCGCCGAAAGCGGGGTCGTAGCCCTCGTTCGCCAGCAATTGCTTCGCGTCGTCGGACACCTCCAACTCGTACCCCTCCGCTTCGACCCGGCGGCGCAGATCATTTAACTGCAGATCGACGATCTGGCGAATCTCCGTTCTGGTCAGCGGATTGAACACGACGACCGAATCGATCCGGTTCAAGAACTCCGGCCGCAGCGCCCGGCGGAGGACGTTCAAGACCTCCTCCTTCACCGTCGCGGGCAATTCGTTCGCGTCGCTCATCTCCAGGATGCGGTCCGAACCGAGGTTGGACGTCATCACGATCACGCAGTTATTAAAATCGACCGTCCGCCCCTGCCCGTCCGTCAGGCGGCCGTCGTCCAAGACCTGCAAGAGGATATTCAGCACGTCCGGGTGGGCCTTCTCGATCTCGTCGAGCAGGATCACGCTGTACGGCTTGCGGCGGACGGCTTCGGTCAGCTTGCCGCCCTCTTCATAACCCACGTAGCCCGGGGGGGCGCCGATCATGCGGGCGACGCTATGTTTCTCCATAAACTCCGACATATCGAGCCGGGTGAGGGCGCGTTCGTCGTCGAACAGGAACTGGGCGAGGGCTTTGCACAACTCCGTCTTGCCGACGCCGGTGGGACCGAGGAATAAGAACGACCCGACCGGTCGGTGTGGATCGGCCAGCCCGCTGCGGCTGCGACGGACCGCATCCGCGACCGCGGCGACGGCTTCGTCCTGGCCGACCATTCGGCTCTTCAACAACTGTTCCATATTGAGCAGCTTGTCGCGCTCGGTTTGCAGCATGCGGGTCACCGGCACGCCGGTCCAGGCGCTGACGACCTTGGCGACGTCCTCACCGGTCACCTCCTCCCGCAGCAGGCGGTCCTCCGGGTCGATCTGGGCGAAGCGGGTTTCCAGTTCGACGAGTTTTTCCTCGGCCGCTTTGAGTTTCACCTCGGCTTCATACGCCTTTTGAAAGTCCTCGTTGGCGTTCGTCTGGCGGGCGACGGTGAAGGCCCGCTCGCGGTCGGTGCGGAGGGCGTCGATCTCTTCCTGCAAGGGTTTCAGACCGCTGAGCGTCTCCTTCTCCGCCTCCCAGCGGGCCTTGAGGGCATTGAACGATTCTTCGCGGTCGGCGATCTCGCGGTTGATCTCCTCCAGCCGATCGGCGCTTTCTTCAGACCCCTCCTGTTCCAGCACCTTCGCCTCGACCCGCATGCGGGCCAGCGTGCGGTTGGCCTCGTCCAACTCGGCGGGCATGGAGTCGATCTCCATCCGCAGCCGGCTCGCGGCCTCGTCGATCAGGTCGATCGCCTTGTCCGGCAGGAAGCGATCATTAATATAGCGATCGCTGAGCGCCGCGGCCTGGCGCAGCGCCGCGTCGGTGATCTTCACGCCGTGGTGGGTCTGATATTTCTCCACGATGCCGCGGAGGATGCTTAGCGTATCCTCCACGCTCGGTTCGCCGACCATCACCGGCTGGAAGCGGCGTTCGAGGGCGGGGTCCTTCTCAATATATTTGCGGTACTCGTTCAGCGTCGTCGCCCCGACGCACCGCAAATCGCCGCGGGCGAGCGCGGGTTTGAGCAGGTTGGCGGCGTCCATCGCCCCCTCCGACTTGCCGGCCCCCAACAGCAGGTGCGCCTCGTCGATAAAGAGGATGATCTGCCCGTCGCTGTCGGTCACCTCTTTCAGCACGGCTTTGAGGCGTTCCTCGAATTCCCCGCGGAACTTCGCCCCGGCGACCAGCGCCCCCATATCGAGGGCGACGATCGTCTTCTCCTTGAGGTTCGTCGGCACGTCGCCGTCGACGATCCGCATGGCCAGCCCCTCCGCGATCGCCGTTTTGCCGACGCCGGGTTCGCCGATTAAACAGGGGTTGTTTTTACGGCGGCGTGAGAGGACCTGAATCACGCGGCGGATCTCCGCATCGCGGCCGATGACCGGGTCGATCTTCCCCCGACGGGCCAGATCCACGAGGTTCTGGCCGTATTGTTCGAGGGCCTGATAGGTGCCCTCCGGGTTTTGCGTGGTGACGGTCTGGCCGCCGCGGACCTCTTTGAGTCCCGCGAGAAGGTCTTTCTCGTCGGCGCCGGCCATCTCCAGCAGTCGGCCGGCGCTCTCGCCGGCGTCCAGCAGGCCGAGCAACAGGTGCTCCGTGGAGGTGAACTGGTCCTTCATGGCGTCCGCCCGTTTGCGGGCGGCGTCGAGGACTTTCATAAAGGCCGTGTCGGCCCCCGGCGGTTCCCCGCCGCGGCCGCCCGCGCGGGCCGGCAGCCGGGACAGTTCGGCGTCGACGGTGGAGGCCAGTTGCGACAGGTTCACGCCGACCCGTTTGAGCAACGGCTCGACCACCCCGCCGGTCTCCTCCAGCAGCGACTTGAGCAGGTGCAACGGCGTGAGCTGTGGATTCCCCGCCTCCCCGGCGCGCTCCTGGGCGTCGGCGACGGCGTCGCGGGCTTTGATGGTGAGTTGTTCGGGGCGGAAGGCCATGAGGAGGTTCAGGTGTGCGAATACGGACGATGAATGGGATACGCCGCCCCGCCGCGGATAAGCGACGGCGCAGCCCCGAATAATAGGCGCCGACGGCGGGGGGTGAAGGGGAGAACGACCGATGAACGGACGTTTCGTCAAACTGTTTGAGAAGCCGCTTTCTTGCCCGGTTCGCCGGTTTCCCGCGGGCCGCAGGGCGTCGCTACACTGGGGGCATGTCCGCCGCCCCGCCGCTCGCCTCGTCCATCGAACCGCCGTCGGCTGCGTCGCGGGCCGCGGAGATCATGACGGAGGCGGACTACCTGCGCATCGAACGGGCCGCGACCGAAGGGCTGCGGGCTGAGTTCGACAGTTCCCGAAGGATCCCCATGACCGGCGCCAGCCTTCGTCACGTCGATCTCTCCCGCCGCGTCGAGGAGGCTTTGCGATCGCTGATCGCCGCCCGCCCCGCCGCCGACCGGGCCGCTCGCCCGCTGACGACGTTCCGGTCGGATCTGCGGCTGCGGGTTCCGGCCGGGCGGTATCGCTACCCGGACGTGATGCTCACCCCCGACCCGCCGGCCACGCTGGACGATGAACAGGACACGGTTCTCAACCCGCTGCCGATCGCGGAGGTTCTTTCGCCGAGCACGGAGCACGTTGACCGCGGGGCCAAGCTGGCCGAGTACCGGGCGATCCCGACGCTGACCGATTATCTGCTGATCGCCCAGGACGAACCGCAGATCGACCACTACCGCCGCACCGGCGGCGGCGCCGCGGAACCGAACGAGGCGGACCGCTGGGAGGTGGTGCGGTATACGGGCGAAGAGGCGGAGGTTCCGCTGACGAACCTCGGCCCGCTGCCGCTGGGGCAGTTATATGGAACGGGTTAGGAGGGGTTCCGAAAGGCTCGTCAAACGATCATCGCATAGCCTTCAAAGAAGCCGATCCATGAAGTTCGCCATGTCGACCGCGGTCGGGTTGCTGACGTGGTGCGTCGCCTCCGGTCGCGCCGACGAGATTCTCGGACCGGCGGAAGCGAAAACGGCCGATGAGATCTATGCGTACGTCGAACGACGCTTCGAAACGACGCTGGCGAAAGCGAGGGCGGAGGTCGCCGCCGATCCGGCCGGTTTCAATTTAGAGGAGTCCAGCCTCGTTGAATTAATAGCCGGCTACGCACTCGACGTGACCGGCATCGAGTTCAAAGACGACGGCACGAAGGTGGAGCGGGGCGAAGAACTCACCCGCGAGATGGGATATGAAGTCTCTAAACGGTACGTCAAGCTGTTTGCCGCAGACCCTGAACAACCGGACGCATTCAAAGACCTCGCCTGGGTGCTGTCGGCGATCCCCCAGAGCCGCCCATTGGTCGGGAGCGGTCCGATCTCAGACCGGTCGTTCGAGGCGATGCAATACGGATTCTACAGAGCGTTCGCCGAGCGTCTCATTCGAGACCCCGCCGCGAGGAAGCGTTACCTGTGGTTCGCCGCCTACCTTGGAAACCCCTACCACCACACATTGGACGGCGGACGCGGGATCAACCTAATCATCCAGGTGAAATCGTTGTACGACAATCGCGGTTTCGGTCATTCCAACGTCGGCGCGTACTATTGGCGGGACGCGTTCGCTTTCGTCGTGTTGTTGGAAGCATTCGGGAAGACCTCGCTTCTTAAAGAGATGGACCCGGCAAAGCTCGAACCAGCGACAGACCGATTTTACGATTGGATCACGGAGTCGTTTTGGCATCTTGTCCCTCGGGAGGACGGGCTTGGTTGGGAGTATCAGGACGAGGCGCAGCCACCGCGGCGGTTCGAAAAGGACGCGGACCTCGATCGGAGGTTTCCGCCATTGAAGAACCCGCCGAAAACGCCGTTTCCGGATTGGCCTGAGAAACTCCCCGCGCCTGACCGACTGGTGATCCGCAGCTGGTAAGCAGTCGGCGCGCATGTGGGTCGCCTGCCAGTCGGTGGGTGGACTGGTCGGCGAATCCTTTGCCCTCCGTCGCTCCTTCCTGTTTGTCCCCCATGCTGCACGCCGTCGTGATGGCGGGTGAGTCCGGGACTCGGTTTCGGCAGCAGTTCCGCACCGCGCCAGTCGCCGTCATCACGGGTCGGGCTTGCGATTGACGGGCCGCGAACGCGCCACTACATTCGGTAAACCGAATGACCGAGGCCGTCCTGATGGAATCACCCGCCGCCCTACCGGTCCGCACCGCGGCGGATGAGCTGTTTCGCGCGTTCGCGAATCCGATTCGGTTGCGGCTGCTGGGGTTGCTGTGGTCGTCCGAGCGGGGGGGCAGCGGGGAGGTGTGCGTCTGCGATTTGGTGACGGTGTTGGGCGTGCCCCAACCCACCGCGTCTCGCCATCTGGCGCTGCTGCGGGACGCCGGGTTGGCGACCGGCCGCAAGGACGGCGCCTGGTGTCACTATCGATTGACCGAACCCGGCGATGCGGTGCATCGGCGCTTGCTGGCGACCCTCGAAGCGGCCGTCGAGTCCGACCCCCAATTAACGGCCGACGCCGAGCGTCTGCGGTACGTCGCCGGCTGCGCTTCCCGCCCCTCCGACTGCGGCTGACGACGCTTGGGCAGGCGTTTTTTTGCCCACACACATTCGGAAAACCGGATATCCCGTCCGCCTGTCGACCGTTCGACTCCCCTGAAGAAGACTGAGATGACCCGACCGAACGAACCCGACGGCGCCGAGCATGGCAAACCGATGGTTCTGATCCTCTGCACCGGCAATTCCTGCCGCAGTCAGATGGCGGAGGCGTTTCTACGCCAATATCAAGGCGATCGGTTCGCCGTTCGCAGCGCCGGGACGAAGCCCGCGGAGGCGGTGCATCCGCTCGCGGTGCGGGTGATGGGCGAGATCGGCATCGACCTCAGCGCCGCCGTGCCGACGCGGTTGCGCGACTTCCTCGGCCGGCTGCCGGTTCGTCACCTCGTCATCGTCTGCGATCAGGCGGGGGAATCGTGCCCGCGGATCTGGCCCGGCGCCGTCACGCGGCACCTGCTGCCCTTCGACGACCCGGCCGAGGCGGAGGGAACCGAGGAACAACAATTGGCCGTGTTCCGTCGCGTCCGGGACGAGATTGAAACGGCGATGAAGGCTTACGACCCCAAACAACCCGAAGGCGACATGATCGCCGCGGAGGCGATTTCATGACTGTTCAAAATATAGCGGCGTCTCCTCAGCCGACTTCCGAAACGACGCCCGCCGCCGGCCCCGTGCGGCTCTCCTTCTTGGATCGCTACCTGACGGTCTGGATCTTCGCGGCCATGGCCGCGGGGGTGCTGCTGGGCTACGTCCTGCCGGGCGCCGAGGCCGCCGTGAGCAGCCTGTCCGTGGGGACGACGAACATCCCGATCGCCGTCGGCCTCATCGTGATGATGTATCCGCCGTTGGCGAAGGTGAAATACGAGGAACTGGGCGACGTCTTTCGCAACTGGCGGGTGCTGGGCGTGTCGCTGGTGCAGAACTGGATCGTCGGTCCGCTGTTGATGTTCGGCCTCGCGATCGGGTTTCTGGGCTACGCGGCTCCCTCGCTGCTGGGGGACGAACCGCGCTATGCGGAGTTTATGGTCGGCTTGATCCTGATCGGCCTGGCCCGGTGCATCGCGATGGTGATCGTCTGGAACGATCTGGCCCGCGGGGACAGCGAATACGCCGCCGGACTGGTCGCCTTCAACAGCGTCTTTCAAGTCCTCTTTTACAGTTTGTACGCCTGGCTGTTCGTCACCGTGCTGCCGCCGATGTTGGGGCTGGAAGGGAGCGTCGTGGAGGTCGGCGTCGGCGACATCGCCCTCAGCGTGGCGATCTATCTCGGCATCCCGTTCTTCGCCGGCCTGCTGACGCGGTTCGTCCTGCTGCGGGCGAAGGGGAAGACGTGGTACGAGGAGACGTTCCTCCCGAAGATCAGCCCGCTCACGCTGACGGCGTTGCTGGCGACGATCGTGGTGATGTTCTTATTTCAAGGCGAACGCATCCTTCAGCAGCCGTTGGACGTGGCGGTGATCGCCGTGCCGCTGCTGATTTATTTCGGCGTGATGTTCCTCGTCAGTTTCTGGGCCGGCTGGGCCGTGGGGGCGGACTATCGCACGACCGCGGCGGTGAGCTTCACGGCGGCGGGCAACAATTTTGAATTGGCGATCGCCGTGGCGGTGGGGGTGTTCGGCATCGCCCACGGGGCGGCGTTCGCGGCGGTCATCGGGCCATTGGTGGAGGTGCCGGCGCTGATCGGGCTGGTCCATGTCGCCTTCTGGCTCCAACGTCGCTGGTTCGGCGAGGCGGTCGTCGCGGACGAGCCGATCCCCCTGAACGCCGGCTGCCCGACGGAGATCGGTTGAGCGGAAGGTGAGCGAAGGAGTGGGGCGAGCGGGTCCCCGAGAACCGCGTCGTCCCGCCGCGTTCGGCTGACGACTGGGTCGGTCGCCGGTCGGTCGGTAGACTGGCCGGCGAATCCTCCGTCCGTCGCCTCAGCCCCTTCGCTGCTTCGTATGTTGCACGCCGTCGTGATGGCGGGCGGGTCCGGGACTCGGTTTTGGCCGCAGTCCCGCACCGCCCTGCCCAAACAGCTTCTGCCCATCGCCGGGGAGAAGACCATGCTTCGACAGACCGTCGACCGCCTGTACGGCGACGGCGGCCCGAACGGCGCGGGTGAGACCGCCGGGGAGGGCACGATCGCCCCGGAGCGGGTCTGGGTCGTCACCAACGCCGTGCAGGCGGAGGAAGTCCGCAAGCAATTGCCGGAGGTGCCCGCGGGCAACGTGCTGGTCGAACCGTGCGCCCGCAACACGGCGCCCTGCGTCGGGCTGGCCGCGGTGCACCTGCAACAGGCCGACCCCGACGCCACGATGCTCGTGCTGCCGGCGGACCACGTCATCGGCCCGCCGGAGGTGTTTCAACAGGCCGCGGCGACCGCGGCGAAGGTCGTGGCGGACGGCCCCGGGCGGTTCGTGCTGTTCGGCGTCCCGCCGACGTTCCCCTCGGAGGGCTTCGGCTATATCCAACGCGGCGCCCCGCTGAGCGGTTTCGAGGAACAGAAGGCGTTCTCCGTCGCCTCCTTCCGCGAGAAGCCGGACGCGGCCACCGCCGAGGAATATATCGCCTCCGGCGACTTCTATTGGAACTGCGGCATCTTCACCTGGCGAGCGGACGCGATTCTGGACGCCCTCGCCGAGTATGAATCGAACACCCGCGCCCGGTTGGAGACGATCGCCGGCGTCGTCGGTTCGGACCGCTATGACGAGGTCGTCGCGGAGCAGTTCCCGCAGTGCGATTCGGTCAGCATCGACAACGCGGTGCTGGAACGCACCGACGCCGCCTGCGTGCTGGAAGCGCCGTTCGATTGGGACGACGTCGGCAGTTGGGGGGCGTTGCGGCGCCTGCTGGGCGAGGACGAGCAGGGCCACAGCAGCGACGCGGCGAAGTTCGTCTCGCTGGAGTCGAAGGACTGCACCGTCCGGGATACCACGGGCAAACATTTAATCTGCGCCCTGGGCGTGGAGGATCTGATTATCGTCCACACCGCGGACGCCACCTTGGTGGCGAAGCGGGGCGATGAAAACGCCGTCAAACGGTTGATCGGCGAACTGAAAGAGCGAGGTCTGGAGGAGTATCTATGAGCGACGAGAGTTCCGAAAACGCCCGCGAGCCGGGGGGTTCATCCCCCCGGACCGGCGAGCGCAGCGAGTCGCGTTCGCCCGAGGAGAGCGCCGACGCTTCCAACCCGGTCCGGAGGGACAAGCCCCCCGGCTCGCCGATGTTTTACGAAGGCGATTCGCCGGAGTATCCGAAGTACGGCCGCGTGTTGGGGTTGGACCACGGCAAGGTGCGGATCGGCGTGGCCGCCTCGGACACCGGGCAGGAATACGCCGCCGCGGTGGAGACCTACGTGCGCACCGACCCCGGCGCCGACGCGGCGTTCTTCAAAACCTTGAAGCGCGAATACGACCCGGTCGCGGTGGTCGTCGGCCTGCCCCTGCACTTTGGCGGCGAGGAGAGCGGCAGCAGCGGCGGCGCCCGGGCGTTTGGCAAATGGATCCGCGGCGTTTTAAAATTGCCGGTCGTTTATCATGACGAACGCTGCACCAGCGCCGCGGCGGACGATCTCATGCGGGCCGCCGGCGTGACGGGCCGCAACGCGACGAAGTCCGCCCGCGATAAACTCGCGGCGCAGATTTTATTGCAGAGCTATCTCGACGCCCGTCGTCCTCCCAAGGAGGGGGTGGAACGCACGCGGATGGACCCCGCAGCCGACCCCGGCCTCGCGATCCCGGTGACCGAGCCGGTCCGCGGCCGCGACCGCCGCAAAATGCGTAAGCAGCGCCGCGGCAAGAAGGGGTGGTGAGATGACGGACGCCGCCGGTCGACCGCTGAGCGAACTGGACGCGGTCGACTGGGCGGCGCTGACGCACGCCTACGGATCGGCGGAGAACGTCCCCGCGGCGCTCCGCCGGCTCGCCTCCGACGACCCCGCCGACTGGGTGCGGGCGGCGGACGAACTGACGAACTGTCTCTGTCATCAACTCTGCGATGTCTACGAGGCGACCGCCCCCGCGGTCCCCTTCCTGATCGGCCTGCTGAACGCCCCGGCTGTGCGGTGCCGGGGGAAGATCCTCGAATTGTTGGGGCATTTCGCGGGCGTCGCCCGGTCGAACCTGTCCGGCGAATGGGGGGCGCAGGACGAGGACGTGCGACGAGACGCGGCCGCGACGCTCGACGCGGTGCGGGCGGGAAGCGACGCGATGCTCGACCTCCTCGCCCACCCGGACCCGCGACTGCGGCTGGCGGCGCCGTTCACCCTCGTCCCGCTGTGCAGCGGTGAGCCGGAGGATGTCGCCGCCCTCCGCCGCCGGGCGGTCGACCGGATGACGGCGCGACTGGCGCACGAACCGCTCGATTTGGCGCGGGCCGGGCTGGTCTTCGGCTTGTCGGAACTGGCGGCCGAGGACGCGACCGCTCTCGAACCGGTCCGTCCGCTGATCGGGGACGACGCCGAAGCGGTGCGGGTCGCCGCGGCGCTGGCGATCGCCAAGCACGACGCGGACCCGTCGGACGCCGTCGTCGATGTGCTGAGGGATACGCTGAACGACTGGAAGCGGACGGATCGCCTGTTTCGGATCGGCGGCGAGATGGAGACCGCCCACCACCCGATCGGCCGGGCTGTGCTCGCCTATCAAGCCAGTGAGGAGGGCCGGGATCTCGGGCCGGAGCCGGACGACGCCGGCGCGTTAGAGGATCTGCGGTTCCCGTGGTTCGAGATGTGGCCGCGGTTCACGGTGATCGCCGCCCTCTGCCGCCTGCCGGACCGCCGGCTGCCGGACCTCGCCCCGACCTTCGCCGCCGCGATCGCCGGGGACGGACAGCACACGACGGAGAACGTCACCGGCCCGATCCTGCGGCGCGTGCTGGGCGACGTGTTGAAGGGACCAGAGGCGGACGGCGTCGACCTCACCGCTCCGCAGCGGGCCGTGCTGGCGGCGGCGGTCGAGAACGACGCGCTCTGGGGCACGAACAGCGGGAACGTGATCGACTCGCTGCACTCCGCCGGGCTGACGGATTATGGGACCTACGCCACGGACCGTGCCCGCCTGCGGGCGTTGCTAGACCGGCGTGGGTGAGCGGCCGTTCTTCTCCCCTCTCCCTTGAGGGAGAGGGGCCGGGGGTGAGGGTGAACGAGCCCTCACACGCCGGCGTTTCCAAGGAGACATGTGAACGCTCGCCGAAAACGTTGGCGGCGTGAAAGGCGACCGGTCGGTTCCAGCCCCCTCACCCCCAGCCCCTC
>NZ_WTPX01000085.1 GCF_013036045.1 Alienimonas chondri | reverse complement strand
CCCTGGAGGGAGAGGGGTCGGGGGTGAGGGGGCTGAAACCGTCCAATTCATATTCATTGCTCAACCCCTCTTCATTCTCCCCCGCGTCGATTGCTCTACGGTCGGCTGCCCACGAGCGTTCGCTCACCCTCACCCCCGGCCCCTCTCCCTCCAGGGAGAGGGGAGACACATGGCTGCCGAATTTCACTCCCCCGTCCCCAACACGCCCATCATGCGGGTTAACGCAAGGATGGGGCGCGTGTTGAAGTACTTGCGGGAGGCGAAATAGGTGCGATCCTCCGCTCCGCGAAAGCGGCGTTTATATTCGGCGTGATTGGCGAGGGCGTACAGGCGTCCGTTGATCCAACCGGCTTGGAATCCCAGCCGGAACGCCAACGCCAGCAGCTTATTCTCCCGATAGGGATTCGTCGGTTTGCCGCCGTCCGCCTCGCCGGCCAGCGGGGAGAGGCCGAGCCGGAGTTCCTCGCGGCCCTCCGCTTTGAAGACCTCGATCGCGTGCTTCATCACCGCGGCTTCGCCCAGCGACGGCGCTTCCGGCCGGCGGCGTTTGATGCAGGTCACGTAGCCGATCGTGCGGCCGTCGCGGTACAGGGGGTCGAAGAAGACGTAATTCTGCAGCGTGCCCTCCGCGTCCCGCAGGACGAACCGCCGCACGCCCGGTTCGGGCGTCGCGACTAGCGGGCGATTCATAAAAATCACTTCCCGCGTGCCCGGCGGCAACGTCGATCGCCAGGCTTCGGAGACCTCAAGCACCTCGGCGGCGGAGAGGTCGTCCTCGCTGGCCTCCTCCTTCACGACGTAATCACGTCGCCCGCACCAGTTCGACGCATACCGCAGCCACTCCTTCGGCTTGCCGGACAGCGTATACGTCGGCAGATCCAGTCGGAGGTCCGGGCCCAGATCGGTGACGAAGAAGTTCAGTTCGTTCAGCACCCGGGCGGTGCGGTCGGTCGCCTGGACGAAAATCGGCTGGGGCTTCTCCCCCACGAACGCTCGCACGAGATCCGGCAGGACGTCCGGCCCCGCGACGGGATCGCCGAGCGCAAACGTATACGGTCCCACGGTTCGATAGGCGAGAAACCCGTCCGCGGCGCCCCCGAGACCCGGGGCGAAGTACTCCAACCCGGGATGCACGGCGGCGTTATACGCGAGCGTGAAATCGCCGTGCTCCCGCAGGGCCGCCGTGCGCGCCGCGAGTCCCGTGTCGCTCTCGGAGGGATATGCGTCTCCAAGGTCCGATACGTCCCGGACGAGCGGAGGGTGGTCGGTCTGCTTCACGGCGGTCCGGGAACTCTCATCCTGTGGGCGTATCAGCGGCCGTGGGCGCATCAGCGGGCGATGAAGACATTTTTCGGGCGAGGGTCGTCTGGAACAGCGTCGGCCCAATGCGTGCGACGCGGAACGGGATTTCCCCCAACACCTCCATCCCGGCAGCCCGGCATTCGGCGGCGTAATCGTAGTTTTCATGCCATGGAACCAATCGCAACGCCCGAAACGCCGCCATCGCCGGTTTGGAATACAGATGGTTCAGCGATCGTTCCAAAGCGTCCCCCCGCGCCGGGGCGAGGTCGGCGATCACCAGCATGCCCTCCGGCCGCAGCAGCGACGCGGCATGTCGCAGCGCCGCCCGCATCGCCGGCGGCTCGAACAGGTTCAGGAAGTAGTGGGCGGCGACCACGTCGTAACCTGCCGACCGCTGATGCGCGAGGGCGTCGCCGAGGATCAGTTCCGCCTCCAGCCCCCGGGCGTCGAGTCTCGCCCGCAATCGCCGCAGCATCTCGGGGGAGAGATCCACGCCGGTGACGACGGCCCCGCATGCGCAGGCCTCCACGGCTTCCGCCCCGGTCCCCACGCCGAGGAATAGCACGCGCTGGCCCGGCTGAATCTCCCGCAGAACCGCCCGCTTCGATGCTGCGATCGCCCCGCCGCTATAGAGGTGCGATCCGAGGTCGTACAGACCCGCGACGAGATCGTAATTCCGCAGCGGACGAGTTCGAACGCGCTTCCGCACCCGGTCAGCCGTGACCGTCGCCAAGCCGTTCTTCCTCGTCGGCGATCTCCTCGCGCAACGCTTCCAAGATCGAAACGGCTTGCAGATCTTTGGTGCGTCCCGCGGCCCGCTTCGCTTTAATGAGCGCGTCGAGAGTCAGGGTCCGCCGGGTCCGTCCCTGAATCGATAATGGTTCCGTGAACGTAATGAGGTCGTCGAATTCTCCGCCTCCGGTCATATGTCCCAACAGGTCCAGCGCCCCGGCGTCAGTCGTGAGGGTGAAGTTCATTCCCTTCGAGATCGTTTCCTCATCGAACCGGAAGGGCAGTCCGGGGGGCACGCCGCGAAGGTACGGATTGAGCGGAACCAAAGCCGCCGCTAGCCGAGCGATGTTGTCCGCAGTGCGCCGGTAGACGACATCGACGTCCTGCGTGAGCATGGAAGATCCATGAGCGATCGCAGCCAACCCGCCGATGACGATATATTCCACTCCGCCGTCCTCCAGCGTGTCGAGCAAGCGGCGAAACTGCGGAGCTTCGATCACTTCACCGTTCTCTTCGGGCGGCGCGGACTTCGGCCCTGCGGGCCAACGTGGCGTTCCGCATCTCCGCTGCCAGATCGACCGCCGCCTGCATCGCATCGATCCGTTCGTCCACGGTTTTGCGAAGGTTCTCCCGCAACAGCGTGCGGTCGACATCTTTTTTGAACGCCTCAATGACCGGATCAGGCGTGATGGGGGGGAGGTCGGCGATCGTCATCGTCGTAGTCTAACCCACGTCACTGACGCCGGTCAGCGTTGATAGATCGGCAGGAAGCCGTTGTCGAGTTGCAGGATCGTGCAGTTCATCGCCGTGACGTACGCCGGCCCGATCCGCTGGTCGAGGAAGGCGCCGTCGTTGGGGCCGCCGGTCGTTTGTTTGGGACGGATCTGGGCGGCGAGGAAGTCGCGATAGACGTGCCACCGCTCCGGGTCGCGGTACATCACCTGCGAGTAATAGAAGTGCTTGTAGTGCCAGTAACCGCCGTAACCGGCGCTGGCGTTTCCGTCGGCGGGCCAGATGTTCTTCTCGCAGTACTCCATCAGCTTCCTGGCCATCGGGTCGTCCTGCTCGCCGGCGCTGAACAGGCAGGCGATCGCGGCGCCGCTGATCGCGGGGCGGGCGCCGCCGCCCTTGATGCTGTACTGCACGCCGCCCTCCGGCGTCATGCAATCGCGGATGTATTTGTTCGCCCGGTCGATCACGTCCTTCGGCACCGCGATGCCGGCGTTCCGGCAGGCCCGCAGCCCCTGCACCTGGGTGACGCAGGTGCTGCCCTCGTCGAAGTCGTTGCCCTCCTTCGCGGAGACGTACCCCCACCCGCCGCGGCTCGTCTGGGCGTCGATGGTGAACTTCACCGCGCGATTCAGCACGCCTTTCAATTCGGCCCGACGTTCGCGGTCCTCCTCCTCGCCGTAGACTTGGGCGAGGAACAGCATGCTGAACCCGTGCCCGTAGGTGTAGTGGTTGTCGGACTGCGACCCGATCAACCCGTTCTTGCGGGAAACGCCCAGCAGATAGTCGACCGCCCGCCGCACATTCGGGGCGTACCGGCCGCGGGTGGTCGTGGAGCCTTCCGCCAGCAACGCCGTGCCGGCGAGCGCCGTCATCGCCGCGCGATAGCCGCCGTTCTCCGCCGCCCAATAGCCCTGCTGGCTCTGCGTGCGGGCGAGGTAATCGAGTCCGCGGCGCACGACCGCTTTGGTGGCGGCGTCCGGCGGATGCGACTCCGCGGCCGGGGCCACGGGCGCGGCACTTCCGGGAGTCGCGGCGACGGCGAACGCCGCCGCGACGAGCGCGGCGGCAGGAGTGAGGCGAAACACCGGCGACGTCCGTTCGGGCACGGGACTGGGGAAGATCACGGTAGAGGGCGGCCGGCGCCGCGGCAAGAACCGGATGCGGTCGCGGTCTCTTTCACCGACCGAACGCAAACGCGTCCCGGCCCGCTGAGCGAGCCGGGACGCGGCAGTCGTGAACGATCGGGCGACGATCGTCAGACCTCCATGGCGCCCGACGTTTTCTCGTCGATCGCCCCGCCGGCCACGGCGCCGGCGCCGGCGCAGAGGTCCTCAAAGTCCAGTTCGTCGTCCGCGGCATCGAGAGCCGTCCCGTTCGTCTGGAGCCGCCCGTCGGCGGACTTGAGATCCTCGTCCATGTCGTCGCAACCGACCAATACGACCGCGGCGCCCAACAGGGCGGCCGTGGAGGACGCGGCGTGCAAGCGATGGTAACGAGTCATTTCAAACTCCGGGGACCACAAGGGAGGCAAATCGAACGGGGGAGATTGTGGGCCGGCGGTCCGTCTCCCCCAGCGGGAACTGACCGGGCCGGCGGATAGGGGACGGACCCGGCCATCGTGCCGCAGGTTCGGCCCCCCTTCTCCCTCTCCATTCGTCAGGCCTCCACTTGTCCGGCTCCCTCAGGCCGCAGCCCGGGCCAGCGCCGCGTCGATCCGCTCCAGGCAGGCCCCCCGGCCGACCAACGCCAGCACGTCGTACACCCCCGGTCCGACCGGCTGCCCGGAGGTCGCGATGCGGCAGGCGTGAATCAGCTTGCCGACGCCCTCCTCCCGCGCTGCGGAGAAGCTCGTCAGTTCCTCTTCCAACCGCTCCGGCGTCCAGTCCGCCTCGGTCAGCGGTTCGAGTCGCTCCGTCTTGAAGTCGCGCAGCAGTTCCGGCACGCCCTCCTTCGCGATCCGCTTTTTGAACGCCTTCTCGTCGTACGTCACCCCCGACTCGAACAGATACGCCACGTCCAGCACGTCCGTATATAACTTCAACCGATCGCCCAGCGCATCAACCAGGCGGCCGACGAACTCTTCGTCGATGTTCTCGTAGCCGGCCCGATTCAAGACCTCCGTACAGCGGCGGACTTTGTCCTCCCGCGAGCGACGGCTCATCCATTCGGACTGGAACGAGAACAATTTATCGGGGTCCAGCCCGGCAGGGTTCTTCACGACCCGATCGAGGGTGAAGTTCTCCGCGACCGTGTCCAGCGACATGACCTCCGTGTGGTCGTCCAAGCTCCATCCCAGCCGGGCGAGGGCGTTGATGAGGCCTTCGGGCAGATAGCCCATCTCCTCGTAAAAACGCACCATCACGGGGTTCAGGTCTTCGCCCAACTCCAACCCGAGCTTCGGCAAGCGATCGGCGGCGCTGTCGAACAGCTTGCGGAACGATTTATTATCGCGGTATTTCGACAGGTCCCGCTTGGACAGCTTACGGTTCGTCCCCGGGGCGGTGACGAACGGAATATGGGCGAACGTGGGGACCGGCTCGTCCAGCGCCTCGAAGATGAGGGTTTGAATGGGGACGTTGGACAGATGCTCCTCCGCCCGAACGACGTGCGTGATCTTCATCGCCGCGTCGTCCACCGTGCTGGCGAAGTTATACAACGGGCTGCCGTCCGCCCGGGCCAGCGCCGGGTCCGGCAGCAGGGCGGCGTTCCAACTGACCTCGCCGCGGATCGCGTCCGTGACGGTAATCGTACGATCGCGGGGGACTTTGAGACGCACGACGTGCTTCTGCCCCGCGGCGATCAGCCCTTCGACCTCCTCCGCCGACAGCTCCAGCGAGCGTCGGTTGGTGACGTACGGCGTTTTCGCAGCCTGGGCCGCTTCGCGGTCCGCGGCGACTTCCTCCGGCGAACTGAAATCGCGGTACGCGGCGCCGCTGTCCAATAGCGTCTGCAGCGCCCGGTCGTAGAACTCGCCCCGCTGCGACTGGAAGTAAGGGCCGTGATCGCCGCCGACCTCCGGGCCCTCGTCCCACGTCAGCCCCAGCCAGCGGAAGGCGTCGAGGATCGGCGCCAGGGCCGCCTCGACGTTGCGGGCGCGGTCGGTGTCGTCCACCCGCAGCACGAACGTTCCGCCGTCGCCGTTCCCTTCTTGGGACTGCCGCTTGGCATGTTCGGCCAGCAGCCAGCAGAACAGGGCCGTGCGCATGCCCCCGATGTGCATATAGCCGGTCGGGCTGGGGGCGAATCGAGTGCGGACGGCGGACATCGGGGCGGAACACTTGGAGGCGAACGGGGCGGGAACCCTAGCGATCGGGTCAGAGACGTACGAGGGGACGGACATTCGTCCCCCCTCTCCCCACGGGGAGAGGGGTCGGGGGTGAGGGGGTCCGCGCAGCGGGCGACTCGACCGAGCCGGGGGAGGCGATGGCTTCGAGTCCGACGCTCCCGTCTCGACCGGCTGCGCCGCACCCTCACCCCCGGCCCCTCTCCCTCAAGGGAGAGGGGAGCAGGTTACTCGTGCCGCAGGGCTTCGATCGGGTCGAGGCGGGCGGCGCTGCGGGCCGGGTACACGCCGAAGATCACCCCGATGCCCACGGAGATCAGAAAGGACACCGGCAGGCTCCACAGGGCCAGCTCCGGCTCCAGGTCCGTCAGCATGCCGCCCATCGGTCCGCCGCCGCCGCCGGACTCATCGCCGCTCGAACTGCCGTCGAGCACGAACGTCTGCACGATCCACTTCAATCCCCCGAACGCCAGCGGCGTGGACATCCCCAATAAGATCCCCGCCACCCCGCCGGCTCCGCTGAGCACGATCGTCTCGGTGAGGAATTGTTGCAGGATGTCCCCCTGCCGGGCGCCCAACGCCCGCCGAATGCCGATCTCCCGGGTGCGTTCCGTCACGGTGGCCAGCATGATGTTCATAATCCCGATCCCGCCGACCACCAGACTAATCGCCGCGATGCTGCCGAGGACGATGTTAAAGATGTCCTTGATCCGCTCCGCCTGTTCCAACAGCTCCGCCGGGACGATGACGGCGTAGTCCTTCTGGGCATGACTCAAGGCGAGGTTCTCGCGGATCGCCTCGGCGGTGGGCACGACGTTTTTGGCGTCGTC
Source organism: Alienimonas chondri (assembly GCF_013036045.1). Taxonomy (GTDB): domain Bacteria; phylum Planctomycetota; class Planctomycetia; order Planctomycetales; family Planctomycetaceae; genus Alienimonas; species Alienimonas chondri. The sequence continues at coordinate 14,730 of NZ_WTPX01000085.1, read as the reverse complement.
GACCTGGAGCGTAATCTGGTTCAGTTCGACGCGTTCGTAAGACGATCCGCCCTGCGTGCGTTGGATAATCAGGTCGCCGATGCGGGTCTCGAAGGTGTCGATGGGGATGTAGATATCCTTATCGAACTCCTGCCCGCTGAGGCTCCCGCCGACGGCCCCGGTCGCGCCGCGGGGGACGGCGATGCCGACGACTTTATAGAAGACTTCCCCGACCCGCACGCGATCGCCCAAGGGGTCGTCCAGCCCGAACAGTTCCTCCGCGACACCCGCGGAGAGGACGCAAACGGTCTCCGAGCCGGTGCGGTCGCGGTCGGCGATGAACCGGCCGCGGGCGACGGACAGGCCGTTCAACGCCTCGTAGTCCGGCGTCACGCCGACCAACCGGCCGTTCATTTTCTTCTGCAGGCGACGGAACTCCTGGGCGGCCTCGCGGATGGGCACCGCGCGCACGACGGCGTCCAGCGTTTCGAGTCGCCGGAAGTCGATCCGCTTCAAACCGTAGTCGGCGACCCGGCTGTTGCCCTCGCGGGCCTGCGGGGGCGGCTTGACGGTCCGCACGATCACGTTGGTCGCCCCCAACGCGATCACCTGCCGACGAGCCTGGGCGCTGGCGCCCTCCCCGATCGCCAGCATCGCGATCACGCTGCACACCCCCAGCACGATGCCCAGCATCGTCAGCCCGCTGCGCAACTTGTGCAGCAGCAGGCTTTTGAGGGCGAACTGAACGGCGCGAATCAGACCGGCGGGCGACATGCAGACATCTTAGCACGCGCTGGGACGGAGCGAACGGGCGCCGCTCAGACCGGTTGCGGGCCGGGGCGGCCGTTCTCCACGACGAACGACGCCCGGGTCGTCGCCGGGGAGTCGGGCTTCGTGACGTACTCCAAGACTTGATAGTCCGTTCGCCATTCGTCCGGCGTGACGTCGCAGCGGACGTAACCGCGTTCGTCGTTGTAGAACTTCACGAAGGGATTCTCGTCCAGCAATTCCTGACCGCCGCGGGGGAGCACGGAACCGTCTCCGCCGGAGGAGATCGACGTGCCGACGAACTCCGTCCCGACGGTCGCGGAATCCGGGTCGTCGTAACCGACTTTCAATTCGTTCGCGTAGTTCTTATGGATGTCCCCGGTCAACACGATCGGGTTAGGGACGCGGCGCTGATGGAGGAAGTCCGCGAGGCCCTGCCGTTCGTTGTCGTAGCCGGGCCATTGGTCCATCGAGTATCGCTTCTCCACGCCCGCTTTACGGTCCACGAGCGCCATCATCACCTGCTGGGCGAGGACGTTCCAGGTCGTCTCCGACTGGATCAACCCGGAGGTCAGCCAGCCGCGCTGCTTGGCGCCCAGCAGCGTGCCGCGGGGGTCGGCGGAGGCGTCGTTCAGCTCTTTTAATCCGTCGCCGTTGGGCTGGTCGGAGCGATACTGCCGCGTATCGAGCACGAAGAAATTCGCCAGCCGACCGAACGGCACGCTGCGATAGAGCTGCATCTCCGGTCCGCGGGGCACGGCGCTCCGACGCAACGGCATGTGTTCGTAGTACGCCTGATACGCCGCCGCCCGACGGGTCAGAAACAACTGCGGGTCGATGCCGGATTGCTCCGAGATCCCCGCAGCGTAGTTGTTGTCGAATTCGTGATCGTCCCACGTCACCAGCCACGGGCAGGCGGCGTGCATCGCTTGCAAGTCCGGGTCCGTTTTGTAGAGGGCGTGCCGGTTGCGGTAATCCTCCAGCGATTCGATCTCCCCGCCGATGTGGCGTCGCGGTCGGTTATTCGCCGCGGCGTACTCGTAGAAATAGTCGCCCAAGTGCACGACCGCATCCAAATCGTCCTTCAGCATGTGCTGATAGGCGGTGAAATAGCCCGTCTCGTAATGCTGACAGGAGACGAACGCGAACCGCAGCCGGTCCGGCACGACGGACGCTTCGGGGAAGGTCCGCGAACGGCCCGCCGGGCTGAGCGCGTCGCCCGCTTTGAAGCGATACCAATACCAGCGATCCGGCTTCAGTCCTTCGACCTCCACATGCACGGAGTGCCCCAATTGCGGCGTGGCGATCGCGACGCCTTTCTGAACCACCTTATTAAATGCTTCGTCCTCCGCGACCTCCCAGGCGACCTCCACCAGCGAGGCGGGCATCCCCCCGCCCTCCAGCGGCTTCGGGGCGAGCCGCGTCCAGATCACGAACCCGTCCGCCGCCGGATCGCCGGAGGCGACGCCTAAGGTAAACGGGTCGTCCGCGAACCGCGTGTGACGGAAGACCGCCCCCTCGGCCGTTCGGCCCCATCCCGGAACGAGCAACGCCCCGCTGCCGGCGGCGCCGACCCACTTCACGAACGAACGCCGATCGAGGGGCGAGGGACGATCAAGAGAACTGGACATGAGGAACCGTTCCGAGCGTGGCGTGACGGACAGACATCCCGGGGCGCCGCTTCGCCCGAGGCGGAAACGGTTCGGCCGGGGCCGCCACTCTACCCCGTCCGGGCCGGAATCGGCCCGGTCGAGCAGCGGTTGGCTGACGACTTCATATCGAGTTCACCGAATACCCTGGAAGTTTGCAGCGTTCGAGACGGTGCGCTGCGTTCGAGACGGCGGGCCGCCAGATGCGACGCCGGTGCGTCCGCCGCCGGCCGATCGAACCGGACGCTGACCGATGCAATCGCAGCCTCGCCCCTCAGCGGGCGGGGGGATACGGTGGGGCATGCTCGCGTTCGACGTCTCGAACGCCCCGTTTCGCTCTCAATTTGATAACTAATGTCGCGCTCGCTCCCATTGTTCCGTCGGTCCGTCGCCGGTCTCGCCGCCCTGCCGTTGCTTCTGTTCGGCTTCCTGCTCGTCGGCTGCGACGGCGGCGGCAGCGGTCCCGTGGAGGTGGACATGACGCCGGAGGAACAGGAGATGTCGTTCGGGGAAGAGCACACCGAGGGCTAATCCCGGCGCTGGCGAGTCCCGCCGGCTGTTCCGGGCGCCGCTTCGGGGCCGCTGCGGGGAACTCAGAAGAAAAGCCCCCCGATTCCGTCACGGAGTCGGGGGGCTTCGTCATGTCGGTCGCTGAGATCGTCGCGGCCGGGGATCAGAAGTCTTCGACGACCTCGCCGCCGTTCCGGGTGCCCAACGCGCCCCACACGCCGTAGGGGCTCTTGCCTTGGGTCACGTTCCCGAAGCCCTTGCCGGCGGTGTCCGCGTTGATGGTCTCGCTGATGAACCTCACGCTGCCGTCGCCCAGCACCGCCTGAATTCCGCCGGAGTGATAGCTGCCGGCCGAGACCATGGAATCCATCCAAGGTCCGTTCGAGCCGCTCGCGCTACAGCTGGGCCCGTTCGGAGGCGCGATCGTGGTGAAGCCGGTGGCGTGGACCACGGCGCTCGACCAGACCCAGCCGCGGATGGACAGGCCGCCCGGCAGATAAAAGCCCGGGTTGTCCGGATCGCCGGCATTCGCGAGACAGGCTTCCGGCGTGCTGTAGCCGTTGGCGTTCGTGAAGCCCACGCCGCTCAGCGTTTTAATACGTCCCTGGAAGAGGTCGCTGCCGTCGTACCGGCCGATCTCGGCGATCAGCAGGGTGCTGGTGGTGCCGTCCCGCATGTCGCGGACGCCCAGGCTCCTCCCGCCGATCGCCATGCCGCGACAGACGCTGGGGTTGGTATCGAACGTCCCGCTGGCGTTGTCGCCCCAGTTGATGGCGTAGTTCGTATCCGCGCAGCGGGCGTTGCCGCCGCCGGTCCGGTTATCGGCGCCGTCGGAGGGGCACAGCAGCGTGGGAAGCTGTGTATAGAAGGGCGGATAGAACGGATTGTTCGGCTTGCCGCCCTGCGCGGGCCACGGGTTCGAATTGGTCCGGGGGCGGCGAACGCCGGTGTCCGGGTTGACGGCCACATCAAGCGGCTTGTTGAACTCGTTCGCCATCGCCGTGGCGTCCAGATACGCCAGCAGCGGTGGGAGGAAACCCAATTCGTTCTGATTACCGTTCGGGTCGCCGGGACCGGCGTTGAAGCGTGTGCCGCCCTTGGCGATGGGAAACAGCTTGTAGGTGCTGTGGTAGTTGTGCATCGCCAACCCGAGCTGCTTCAGGTTGTTCTGGCACTGGCTGCGACGGGCCGCTTCGCGGGCCTGCTGGACGGCAGGGAGAAGCAGGCTGACCAGGATCGCGATGATGGCGATGACCACCAGCAGTTCGATCAGCGTAAACCCGGAGCGGCGCGAGCGCGTTCGCGTGAAACTCATAAACAAAAGACGAGGGGTGAAAGTCGTGAAATAGTGAGGTCCGCGGGGGGAGCCCGCGTCCGAAGCAATCTGAGCTAAGAATCTTCTTCTTAGAAACCGTCGGAACCCCGCATTCTACGATGCCTCGCCGCTTCAACAAGGCACGTCCGGCGCCTCCGTCCCAAGCGGCCCGCGTGGGATCTGACGCCGATGGGCGAGTCATCGACGTCCGCCGTCGCGCGAACGCCTCGGTCGATCCGTCGCTCAGCCGGGGAACACGCCTTCGCCCGCGATCAGGCCGTCTCTCATATAAATACTGCGTTTCGCCCGCTTGGCGACGCCCGGTTCGTGGGTCACCATGATGATGGTGCGGCCCTCGTCGCCGTTGAGTTCGTCGAACAGTTCGAGGATCTCCTCCTCCGTTTTGCTGTCCAGGTTCCCGGTCGGTTCGTCGGCGAGAATGATCTCCGGGTCGTTGACCAGCGCCCGGGCGATCGCGACCCGCTGCTGCTGGCCGCCGGAGAGTTGAAACGGCTTGTGATCCATTCGCCCGCCCAGCCCCACGCGGTCGGCGAGGGCTTCGATCCGCGCCCGGTCGGCCGCGGTGATCTCCCGGCCGCCGGTGGCCTCGGAGCGATAGTGCAGCGGGACCTCGACGTTCTCCAGCACGGTGTACTGGGGGATGAGGTTATAGCTTTGAAAAATAAACCCGATCAGCCGATTGCGGGCGTCGGAAAGCGCGTCGTCGTCCATCTGGGCGACGTCGTCTCCGCCGAGATAATAGCTCCCGCCGGTCGGCCGATCGAGGGCGCCCAGCAGGTTCAGCATCGTGCTCTTGCCGGAGCCGCTGGTGCCCATGATGGCTAGAAAATCCCCGCGGGGGATCTCCAGGGAAACGCCTTTGAGGGCGTGAACGGTGATCTCGCCGAGATAATAGTGCTTATGCAAATCGACGATCTCGGCGGCGAGGTCGCGATTCACGGCGTCGGCGCCTCGGTCCCCGCCGCGGCCGGCGGATCGGTCGCGGCGTCGTCCTCGCCGTCAGCCGCCTCGTCGTCAGCCGCCCCGTTGGACGATGCGTCCGCGTCGGAGGCGGCCCCGGCTTTCTCAGGCTTCGGGCCGGACGGGCGGGGACGAGCGTCGGGGTCGGGCAGATCGTCGAGGCCGGCTTCGTCCTCGCCCTCCTCGCCGCCCAGGTTTCGGGCTTTGGCGCCGAGGCGCTGTTCGAGGTCGTCCAGCTGGTCGGCGAAGTGCGTGCGGGGGTTCATCACCACCTGCTCGTTCTCTTCCAATCCGGAGAGGATCTCCACGTCGGTGTCGTTGGCGACGCCGATGGTCACCTCGCGGCGCTGGGTTCCCTGCGGGGCGATCACGAAGGCGAAGCGTTTCCCGCCGACACTGACGATGCTTTGCATCGGGGCGTGCAGCACGTCGTCACGGCTTTCGATCAAAATCTCCAGTTCGCAGGTCAGCCCCGGCTTGAGCTTCGGATCGCCGGGACCGAGCGGGTCCAGTTCGATCGTCGCCTCGTACTCCTTAAGGTCGCTGCGGAGCCAACTGCCGTCGACCGGCACGCTGGAGACCGCCGTGACGACGCCGCGGAACTCCCGCCCGGGATAGGCGTCGACCCGGGCGACGGCGGGCAGGCCGGTGGAAATCTGCGAGATTTGCGACTCGTGGATGTTCGTATCCACTTTGATCCGCGACAGGTCCGGCAGTTTGACGAGATCCTGGCGGGGGTACACGGTGGCGCCCTTTTCGATCGATTGGTCTTCGCCGCGGCGGCTTTCGGAGGAGACGTACACGACCTCGCCGGCTTGCGGGGCGTGAATGCTGGTCGCGTCCAACTGACGCTTCGTCTTGGCGAAGTCGGCTTCTTCCACTTCGAGCGTCAGCCGAGCGGCCTCCAGTTCCGCCACAGCCTGGGCGAGCGCGGCTTTGGTTTGGGCTTTGACCCGTTCGAGATCGCGATCGGTCTCGATCTTGTTCTCCCGCAACTCCGCGAGGGTGCGGGGCTTGGTGTATTGCTCCAGCACGCGAAGGCCTTCCTTCGCGGCGTTGACGTCGATCTGGCCCTGATTGACGGCGATCCGCTTCGTTTCCACCTCGTTCAACGCCACGTAGCCCTTCTTGGCCATCCGCTTGCTGAACTCGTAGTCCTCCTGAGCCTGCGACAGCGTTTCGCGGGCGACGGAGATTTCGCCCTCCAGCTTCTGCCGCTCCTGCTCGTACTCCCCGTCCTCATACTTGGACAGATCGAGCGCGGCCAGAGTTTTGGCCAGTCCGGCGGTGGCCACGTCGGACTCGTTCTGTTTCACCACGATCTCGAGGTTCTGAGTCGCGGTCTCGAACGCCGCCCGGGCCTGCGTGACCTTCAACTGGTCCTCCTGCAGTTCCTCCTCGACCGGGACGGCGTCGAGTTGCAGGATCAGATCGCCCTCCTCCACCAGCGTACCGGCCGGCACCAGGGAGACGATCGTGGTGCTCTCGCCGGTTTCGTTGGAGAGGATGACGCTGTTGACCGCGTCCAGCTCGCCCTTCTCGCGGACCGTCACCCGGAACGGCCCCTTCACCACCCGTTGCGGGGCGTAGCGGGTGACGTCTTCCTCCGCCCCCACGAACCCGGCGAACAACCCGCTGTAAGCCAGCCCCCCGAGGACGGCGCAGATCCCCAGCCCGAACAACAACGGTTTGTGAAGCGATCCGCGGCGGGTCACGACGGGCATGGCGCTTTGGAGGTCAGGAAGGCGGACGCCGCGGGGGAGAACCACGGGCGGGGGCTCCCCAGTGTACCCGCCGGAGGGGCCGGGGGGAGGCGTACGCAGAAGTCGCCCCTGATCTTTCAACCCCGCGGCGGCCGATTCGTCCCGCCCGTTTCCTTCAGGACGAGCGGTTCACGCCCCAATTCCTCCGCTCCCCAACCGATGCGAGCCAGACCGATGCGAGCCAGACCGATGCGCCCCGGCTCTGCATCGGGGCGTCAGCCCTTCAGCACCAACACAACGCCGCCGATCATCAGGCCTACGCCGGCCAGTCGCACCCAGGTGGCGGGGCGGATGTCGTACCCGGCCAGTCCCCAATGATCCAACACCACGGCGCCGGTCAGTTGGGAAACGACCAGAATCCCCAGCCACGCTCCGGCCCCGACCCGGGGCGCGAAGATCAGGCTGGCGGTGACGAGGAACGAACCGATCGCCCCGCCCGTCAGCGTCCACCAGGGGGCGGCGGCGTAGTCGGACGCCTTCGGCAGCGACCGGGCGATCAGCAGACAGGCCACGAGGGTGCAACTCAGCCCGACGGTGAAGCTGGTCAGCGAGGCGTGCAGGCGATGGGTGAGGATCTTACCCAGCGCCCCGTTCACCCCGGGCTGGCAGGCGAGCGCGAACCCGGAAATCGTCCCGGCGACGATCGCCGCGGCCCACACGGCGACCCCCGGTCCCAGCAGCGGACCGACGGCGAGGGGAACGAGTGCGTCAGGCATTGGGCGGCGAAAGGGGGCGGCCGGGGCGTGATGAGGCAAGAGTCTAGATCGGCCGACCGCCGGACGGCATGATCGGAGGCGCCGTCGCGGCCTCGCCGGGCGACGAGTCGTCCGATGTCCCCCTCCCCGCCGCGTGCCCGTTCTAGACCACATGGGTTTGACGCCGCCGGATCGACCGTCCTCAGAGCGAGCCGTCGGTTTGCACGGTCCCCCCCGACGAACCGGGTTCACGCTGATCGAACTGCTGGTGGTCATCGCGGTGATCGCGATTCTGGTGAGTCTGCTGCTGCCCGCCGTGCAGCAGGCCCGCGAAGCGGCCCGCAAGAGCCAGTGCCGAAACAACCTGAAGCAGATCGGGTTGGCGATGCACAACTATCAATCGACCCATCGGCGATTCCCCTTCGCGTGGGACGACCACGGGACCGGCTGGTCCGCGTTGATCCTGCCGCAACTGGATCGACAGCCGCTGTACGACACGCTCACGTTCCGGGAAGACGGGGCGGGAAGCTACAGCGCGAACGGCCCGAACGAGACCGCCTGCGGAACGCTCATCCCGACCTTCCGCTGCCCGTCGATGTCGGCGCCGGAGCATGTCGAAACGAGCAGCGGCATCCCGAACCGCGTCCCGTCGGCCTATTCCGCCTGTATCTCCAGCGAGACCTGGTTCGATAGTTCCAACGGAGCGGAGAAGGACGGCATCGACTTTTATTGGGATCCGAACTGGGTCGATCCCAACCCCGGCGCCGACGACCTGCCGGTCTTCACCGACGCGAGGCAGAACGGCATGTTCTGGGGGAACAGCGCCGCGAGTTTCCGGGACTGCCGAGACGGGACGACGCAGACACTGCTGGTCGGCGAGGTATGGACCGATCCGGATTTCCTGCAGGACGGCCAGGCGATGGACCACTGGTCTATCGGCTCCCCGCAACTCGATGCGACGAATACAAATGAAGCCTCGGAGTTCGTCGCCTCCACCGCCGTGCCGTTGAACGCCTGGTTGGATCCGCTGGCCAGCGGCTTTATGAAAGAAGCGTCCTTCGGCAGCGAACACAGCGGCGGAGCGTTCTTGGGGCTGGTCGACGGGTCCGTGCAGTTCGTCGCGGACAGCGTCGATTTCGACGCCTATCAAGCTCTCGGCAGCCGCAACGGCGGCGAAGTGATCCGCCACGCATTCTGAACGGCGCCCCGCCGCTCCCGCGGCCGTCGCGAGATCGACGAGCCGACCCCCTCGGCGATGCGTGTCCGACGGGCAGCGCAGCCTGTCGGCATCGCGCGCCGGCCTCGCGATAACCCCGCCCGGCGCCGCACGGAGCAAGCTTCACGAGGTCTTCACGGGACCCTCGCCGTTATTCCTCATGGAAACCCGATCTTGGCGGTCTCAGTTCGTGTTTCCATTTCCCATTCGGTCCTTCCGCCGATGCTCCGCCCCACGCCCGTTCCTTCCCCGCTCCGCGCTCCGCGTCGACGCGCCGGCTTCACGCTGATCGAACTGCTGGTGGTGATCGCCATCATCGCGATCCTGGTCAGCCTGTTGCTGCCCGCCGTGCAGCAGGCCCGCGAAGCCGCTCGCAAGAGCCAGTGCCAGAATAACCTGAAGCAGCTCGGGTTAGCGATGCACAACTACCAGAGCACCCACAAAGTGTTCCCTTTCGGCTGGGGCACGGTCGGCCAGTCCTGGAGCGCGCTGCTGTTGCCGCAGCTTGATCAGGGGCCGATGTACGAGGGGCTGCGATTTGACGAAGTCGTTAACACGACCGTATGGCCCGGCGCCTCCACGCAGTACGACCCCTGGCGGGCCACGATGGACCCGAACGAGACCGATACGCCGAATAAAATCGCCTGCGAGGCGGTGATTTCGACGATGCGGTGCCCGTCCACCTCCGCCTCGGAGCACATGGCCTACAACGGCTTCGACGCCCGCTCGCCGGCGAACTATCGGGTCTGTTCCTCCAGCGAAGTGTGGCACGACGACCCACACACGAAGTCAAGCAAACCCAACGCCCCGGGCACGCCGTACGCCGAGTGGGTCGACCCGTACCCCGGCGAAGAACGCTGGCGGAGTCTCAACAATCCCCCGCAGGACGGGATGATCTGGGGCTGCAGCGCCACGAGCTTCAAGGACTGCAAAGACGGCACCGGGTCCACGATCTTACTGGGCGAAAGCTGGTGCGAGCCGGACTTCGTGCAGGATGGTCAGGGCATGGACTACTGGGCCGTTGGAGCGCCGCAGACGGACGGCTACCGCAACGACTCCCGCCCCGAAACGGAAAGCCGCAGCACCGGCGGGACAGAGTTCTCCGAAGTCGCTGGCTCGACCGCCGTACCGGTCAACGCCCGCCTCAATCCTCTGATGGACGGCTATATGAAGGAGATGTCCTTCGGCAGCGAGCACCCCGGCGGCGCCTTCTTCTGCCTGGTTGACGGCTCCGTGCAGTTCATCTCCGAGACGGTCGACAGCCTGACATACGTCGGGTTGGGCAGTCGCAAGGGCGGCGAAGTGCTTCAGGACGGCGCATTCTGATTGGTCTCCGCACCCATGCTCGACGCCCGAACGCCCGTCGCTCCGGCAGGCGCCCCCGGTCGATCCGGCATGCGTTCAACGCTGAGTTCTCTCGCGCCGTCCGCCGCATCGATCGATGCGGCGGACGGTCGTCGCACTCCCTTCGTCACGTTTCATTCCTACGAATCGCTATGCCGCACAACTTTTCATCTCGCCCCTTGCTTTTTGCCGCGTTCTGTCTGGGGACGCTGGCTCTGATCGGTTGCGGTCCGCCGCAGGCCGACTACGACTCCGTCGGTCTCGCGACGGTGTCCGGAACGATCACGATGGACGACAAGCCGCTGGAAGGCGCGGTCGTCCGCTTTTATGAGGCCGGCGGCCGCGGCCGCTATTCCTACGGCGAGACCAACGCGGACGGCTATTACGAGCTGCAATTTAACAGCGAAGCCGCCGGCGTCCTGCAAGGCCAAAAGGACGTCGTCATCTCTACTGCCATGACCGGCGCCGAGGTGAAGCGTAACGCCGGTCCGGAACAGGTGCCCACACGCTACAACCGCGAGACCGAATTAACCCGCACCGTTGAGGAGAACGGGACGCACACCTTCGACTTTGCCCTGACCTCCGACGGCGAGATCGCCAAAACGCCCCGCGGCGGCGGTGAAGGCGACGAGGGCGACGAAGAGGGAATCTGAACGTCCGGTCCGACCGTCGCGACGATCGCGGCGGTCGGTCGGCAGTTCAATCCCGCGCCCGCTCCAGAATGGGGATGCGGGCTTTGCGCATCTCTTTGGCGAGGACGCGGTCCAGCTCGGTTCGGGCGGCGTCGGCGAGCGCCGCGGCCGCATCGAGGCCGCCGATCTCCGACAGCAGCTCCGTCGCCGACGTCCGCACTTCCATCTCCCGCGAACTCAACAGCGCGATCGCGACCGGCTCCGCCGGGGCGTTCGGTTCTTTAATCGCGGCGAGAATGCGGGCGCCGGTGCCGGGCTGTTTCGACAGCGGGATGATCGCCTCGGCGGCGGCCGGGTCGTCGGCGGTGCGGTCGAGGATCGCGGACAACGTCGCTTCGTTGAAGCGCCCCGCAGCCTCGCCGGCTTCGGCGTAGTGCTCCGGCGTGAAGCACCAGCGCAACAGGGCCACGAAGACGGCCCGCTCGCCGCCGCCGGCCCCGGCGGTCGCGGAGAACGGCCCGCCTCCCCCCCCGTCGCCGGCGTCGAACGGATTGCTGGCTTCTTCCCCGTTGCCGAACGGGTTGTCGTCTCCGTTGTTGAATGGGTTGTCGTCTTCGCGCCCCGGGGGCGGCGGCCCCCCCGCAGAGTCCTTCGACAGCGCGGCCAGCAGGGCGGTGCGGACCTCCTCCGCTCCCTCGGGCGGATCGGCGCCGGGCGCCGGGGCAACGGCGGAGAGGTATCGGGCGGCCAGCGTCTGAGCTTCACGCGATCCCTCCGGCAACACCCGCAACGCCCAGTCCCGCGGCGATTCGCCGGGGTTCGGGGAGGCGTCCGCCGCTTCGTCGCCGGCGTCGCGACGAGCGGCCAGATCGAAGCCCCAGCCCGCCTCATCGCCCTCGGCCGGCGCCGGCAATGTACGCGGCGCGGCGTCCAACTCGGCGCTCGCCGAGAGCACGGTCGGCATCGACGCCCCCTCGGTGGAGGGGTCGAGCGTCACGCCGTTCGCCCCGTCCGATAGACTCGGGCGAATCGACTCCAGCCACTTGGACGGCGCTTCCAACGGCCCGGCGATTAGCAGATATGCGGCCGTCCCTTCGCGTGCGGTTCCCCCGTCCGCCGGCTCCTCTTCCGCTGCGGAGCCACGACCGCGGCGCCGATCCGGCGGCGATTCCGCCTTGGATTCGTGAGCCGCGGGCCGCTCGGCCGTGTGGGGGACGGCAATCACCGTCCAGCCGGGGGTGCGGGTGTCGGCGGTGTCCGGGTCGCCATCCGGGCCGAGGGCGAAGAGCGCCCGCCGCACGGCTTCCGCGGACTGCTCCGCGGTCGGCGGCGAGGCGGAACCGAAGCCCGATCCCGGTCCTTGGGAGCTCGCCGTGGCGCTGAAGGGATTCTCCTCCCCCCGAGTCGGCGCGTCGGCGACTTCCGGGGCGCTCGGAGCGATGCGGAGGGCGACCGTCGCCGCGGAATCCGGGGCGTCGGCGTCGGTCAGCCATTGGTCCAATAACGCCGCGGCGTCGATCCGCACGGCGGTCGTGCGAGACAGGGCGAAGTCCTCCGCCACGTCGCCGGCGACCGGCTCGGCGGGCGAAAGGAACGCGGCGGCGCCGGCCGCCTGATCGAGGTCCGGCGCGTCCGCCAGATAGAGAACCGGCGGGGCGTCGGCGGTTTCGCCCTCCAACAGCAGCGGGTCGACGTCCGAGGGGAACGCCGCCGCGAGGGCGTCGCGGGCCGCCGCGGCGAGGCCGGGCAACGGACCGTCGACGCCGAGCAACTGCACGGTCGCGGTGCGGTCTTCGTCCGAACCGGGACTCGGCGAGAATCCGAGCGCCGCGCGCCGATCGCGAACGGCCTTCCGGGCGGCGACCTCCGCCGCATCCGCCCGGCCGACCAACGGCTGGGCCACCATCCCGACTGATTCTGTCGGTCTGGCGTCGGGGCGCCCCGCCCCGGTTCCCGTTCGATCGGACGGCGTGCGATCGGGGCGGGTCGTCGGCCGCGTGGAGGGACGCGCCGTGCCAGTGTCAGCGGGGGCCGCGTCCGGCGTCGCGACGGGCGCAGGGTTCGCCGCGACGGTCGTGGGAGCCCGGCCGGGCGCGGCGTTCGGATCGTTCGCCACCGTGGCGGTCCCCCCGTCGCAGCCGGTCAGCGAAAGCCCGGTCAACGACAGCGCCGCGGCCCACGCAATGCCGCTGGCGAGCGTCGCTCCGGTCCGTCTCGGCGGAACGACTTTCAGGGATGGGAAGAGGCGAATCGTACGCATCTACGGATCGTAACCCGTTTCTCGCGCCGACGCTGCAACCGATCGCGCACGCGACGGGAACCGTTTCATTACGCTTTTGCCATGACTTCGTCGCCCCGCCCCGCCGACCGGCCGTCACGCCCCGCTCGGTCGTTCCGTCGATCCGGGTTCACGATCGTCGAATTGATGTCGGTCATCGCACTGATTGCGGTGCTGGTCAGTTTGCTGCTGCCGGCGATTCAGCAGTCCCGCGAACGTGCTCGGCAGGTGCAGTGCTCCGGGAACCTGGCGAACCTCGGGCTGGCGATGCACAACTATCACGCCGTCCACCGCAGCTTCCCCATCGCCCGCGGCGGCACCGACGGCGTCGGAAAAAGCGGCGGCGATCCGGCCGTCGAAAGCCCATTCGTCGAAAGTAATGGGGGCCGGCTCAGCACGTTCGTGCCGCTGCTGCCGTATCTCGATCAGGCGCCGTTATGGAAGGCGATTCGCACCGAACAACCTGACCCCTCGGTCCTGGACGGTGCGGACTTTGATCTTGACGGCAACGGCGTCGCGGATGGGGACGAGTACGACTCTGATTTCGGCCCCATGTACGTCACCTATGCCTACAGCCTGTCCGATCACGATGAGCGGGTTCTCACATGGGCCAAGGAGGAAGCCGCAGACGGCGAAGTCTCCGGACGGGCGGGCGGGCCGTTCCCGCCGTTCGGACCGTTTCCGGGCGAATTCACTTACGAACCGTGGACGATCCAAATCCCGTCGCTGCTGTGTCCGTCCGACGGCAACTCCGCGCAGGGGATCGCGGATACAAACTACGCGATCAACTGGGGCGACCACGGCTATTATAACGGCCGGCCGGACAACCCCCGCGGCGTCGCCGAGGCCGGCGGGGTCGTCACGCTTCAAGACATTGAGGACGGCTTAGGCAATACCTTGTTGATGGCGGAAATCGGCCGAGCCGATGGTTACGGTTATGATTCGTTTTCGGGAAGCGTCACGATCGGGCTGCCGCTGTCCATTCATGACGACCCGCAAATGAACTGCGTCGAAGTCGTCAGAGACGTCGCCAATCCAGGGTCTTATTCGGATGCCGTCGCCACGTTGACGATCCGCGGCGATCGCTGGACGGACGGCGCCGTCCCCTTCACCGGATTCAATACGATTCTCCCGCCGAACAGTCCGTCCTGTCTGGTCGGCGGAACGTCCGCGAAAGAGGGCACTTTTGAGTACGATCCCCCGCAGATCGACCCGGGTTCCGACGACGCGGTCGGCAGCGGGATTCTCTCCGCCGGCTCCCACCATCTCGGCGGGGTGAACGTGGTGTTAGCGGACGGGTCCGTGCGGTGGATTAACGAGGAAATCGACGCCGGCGACCCGCATGCCGGACTCTCGACGGCCCCGCAGACGCTGGCGAGCGAGCCGCTCGGCGAGAGTCCGTACGGTTTATGGGGCGCCCTGGGGACGCGGGCCGCCGGGGAGTTAACGAGCGGTTATTAAAGGTTAGAACGGTCGATGTTTCGGGACGGAGAGGCCGGGCCGGGCGACAAAGCAATGCAAAGCCTGGCAGACATCGCTGAAGTTCTCCCCTCTCCCCTTTTTGGGGGAGAGGGGAGAACTTCAGCGATGTCTGCCAGGC
>NZ_WTPX01000084.1 GCF_013036045.1 Alienimonas chondri | reverse complement strand
CTGCGGCGATTGGAGCCGATCCGCGCCCTCGACGGGCTGTCGCTGGTCCCCGGCCCGGACGCCGACGGCGGCGCCGATCCCAGCGCCGACGCCGACCCGCAGGACTTCGCGGACTTCGATTTCAGCGGCGGCGGCACGAACGGCGGGACGAGCGGAGACGGGGCAAGCGGCGGGGCTTTGGACGGCGGGGCCGTGCGGATCGACGCCGGGGCGGACGCGAACGACGGCGTCGCGGACCGCTTCACGGTCTCCGAGGTCGACGGCCGGCTGGTCGTCTCCGTCAACGGCCGCACGGCCTACGCCGGCGACGCCGCCGACCCCCACACGCTGCACTTCGCCGGCAGCGCGGACGCCGATCATCTGTTCCTTGATCCCGCGTTGTTCCAGACGGCGGGCGGCAATCTGGACGTCACGTTCGACGGGGCCGGCGGGGCGGATACGGTCGAACTCGGCGGCGAAGTCGGGTCGGTCGCCCATCACCTGCTCGGCGGGACGACCGATGCGGGGAGCGATCCGACCGACGCCGCCCCCGAAGCGAACACCGCCGCCGCGGACGGGCTGAACCTCGCCCACACCGACGTGGAGCAGGTCGCCGATCGTTTCGACGCGACGACCCGCACCCTCACCGTCGACGGCGCCGCCGACCTGCACGGTACGGGAACCGAAGGCGTCTTCACCGATGGTCTGACCACGGTGACGTTCGCCGCGGACGCCGACGCGACCGCGGTCGAGGCCGAGTCTCTTACCGTCACCGGCGCCCTGGACCTCGCGGGCGGCGAGGGCACGTTCCGGGCGACGGACTCCCTGGGCCTCGCCACCGGCGCCGAGCTGACCAGCGCCGGCGGTTCCCTCACGTTGGACGGCGGCGCCTCGCTGACGATCGCCGGCACGGTGGACGTGTCCGATGCGACCGGTCACGGCGGGACCGCGACGCTGCTGGGCGACGCGATCGAACTGACGGACACCGCGACCGTGGACGCCTCCGGCGCGAACGGCGGCGGGGCGATCTATATCGGCGGCGGCTATCAGGGGTCCGACCCGGCGCTGCGCAACGCGGAGTTCACAACCATCGCCGAGGGCGCCCGTCTGGACGCCAGCGCCACGGCGGCCGGCGACGGCGGCACGGTGATCGTCTGGGCGAACGACACCACCCGCTACGCCGGCCACATCACGGCCCGCGGTCTGGGCAGCGGCGACGGCGGCTTTGCGGAAGTCAGCGGCAAGGAGCACGTCCTCGTCACCGGCCACGCCGACCTGCGCAGCGATGCGGGCGCCTGGGGCACGTTCCTGATCGACCCGGGCAGCGTGGACATCGTGGACGGTGACGCCGCCACGTTGCCCGGCTCGGGGATGAATACGTTCACCGACGCCTACATCGTCGACCAACTCGAGAACCACGGCGGCCTGACGATCACGACGTCCGCCTCCGACGGGGCGAATGGGGCGGACGAAACCATCACCGTCGCCGGCGACGTTCAGATCGTCTGGGCGGCGTCGACGGCGTTCTCGCTGGTCGCCGGCCGGGCGATCGTGGTGAACAGCGGCGCCCGCATCGAAGCGACCGGCGACGGCTCGATCGACTTCCGGGCCAACGAGGGCAAGACGCAGTTCGCGACCGGGAACACCCACGGCGTGAGGGTCAATGGAGCGATCGTGGCCACCCGGGGGACGGGGGACGTATCCGTCATCGGGACCGGCAGCGGCGTGAGCGCCAATGCCCATGGCGTGTCTGTGACGAACGCCGGCGTGATCGAAGCGACCGGCACCGGACTGAACGCCGGCGCCGTCGTGGTGATCGGGACCGGCGGGGACTCTGGTTATTTCAGTCACGGCGTCGTCGTCGACGGCACGTCCACGGCGATTCGCGCCGCGGGCGGGGGCGTGACGGTGACGGGAACCGGCAGCGATGCGGGCTACGGATACGGCGTCTTCGTTCAAACCGGCGGCGTGATCGAAGATACGGGCACGGCCGGGAGCGGCGGGGCGGACGCCGGGGCCGTCGTCGTCACCGGAATCGCGCGGGGGTCAGAGAGCACTCGCGGCGTGGCCGTGTCTAACGGCACGCTCCGCGGCGGCGGGGTCGCCGTGACCGGGACGGGAACGGGCAGCGCCGAAGATATTTGGCTGACCAATTCCACCATCGAATCCACCACGGTCGACGCCGTCACCCTCGACGGGGCCGACATTACGATCAACGCCTCCACGGTCGGGCTGATTCTCAACGACGCCGCCGTCGACCCCCCGGTCGCCGGGATCGACTACGGGCAGCTCGTCGTGACGGGCGAATTGTATCTCGACAACTCGACGCTCGTGCTGACGGCGACCGACCTGTCCGGCGTCGCGGGGCTCGAAGAATTCACCCTGATCGAGAACGACGGAGCCGATCTGATCGCCGATAGGTCCTACAGTAGGTTCTCCGGGATCGTCGAGGGCGCCATCCTCACGGTCGGCGGTCGTGAATTCGCCGCCAGCTACGAAGGCGGCGACGGGAACGACTTCACCCTCCTCCCCCTCACGGACACCGACGCGATCGGCGGCGATCAGCCGTTCGACAACCGTCAGCCCGCCCAGGGGCTGAACTACATCATCGCCACCCGAGGCGTGTTTCCGTCCCCCAACGGCGACTATGCGGTCGATGACGTTCCGTTCCTCGGCGAGATCAAGCTGTTCGCCGGCAGCTTCGCCCCCGAAGGCTACGCCTTCGCGGACGGGCAAATGCTGCAGGTCAGCACGAATTCGGCTCTGTTCTCGGTCCTCGGCACGACCTACGGCGGAAACGGGCGGACCACCTTCGCCCTGCCGGATCTCCGCAGCCGCGTCGCGATCGGGGCCGGGTCGGGCCCGGGGCTGTCGTCCTACGTCCTCGGGCAGGAAGTCGGGGAAGAATTTGTCACCCTCACCGCCGACAACCTGCCGGCTCACACTCACGGCCTGCCCGACGGCGGCAACACCCAAGAGACCGGCGGCGGCCAAGCCCGGGAGAACGTCCAGCCCGCGCTGGCGATCAACTACCTCGTGCGGACCGGCGGCGATTTCGAGGACCTCGGCGAGATCGGCATGTTCGCCGGCACCTTCGCCCCCACGGGCTGGGCTTTGGCCGACGGACAGTTGCTGGAGATCGCCGAGTACTCCGCTCTGTTCTCGAAGCTCGGCGCGACCTACGGCGGGGACGGCCGAACCGACTTCGCCCTGCCGGATCTCCGGGGACGCGTGGCGGTCAGCGAGGGCGACGGGCCGACCACCATCCCGGTTGCGCTGGGGCAGACGTTCGGGACCGAAAGCGAGTTCGTCACGGTCGGCGAGATGCCTCGCCACGCCCACGGCCTGCCGACCGGCGACACGACCGGATCGGCCGGCGGCGGCCAGTCGGACGAGAACCGCCAGCCCTCGCTGGGGGTCAACTACACGATTAACACCGTGGGATTCGATCCCTCGTTGGGCGGCTCCTCCGGCGTGGCGGACTCGGACTTCCTCGGCGAGATCGAACTGTTCGCCGCCCACAGTTCTATCGTGGGCGCCTCCGGCGAGAACAACGTTTCGACCGACGGCCAACTGCTGGCGATCAGTGGGAACGAGGCCCTGTTCTCGATCCTCGGCACGACTTACGGCGGAGACGGCCGAACCACCTTCGGCCTGCCGGATCTCCGCGGTCGGACCGCGATCCACGAGGGATCCGGGTCGGGGTTGTCGACCGTGGACCTGGGCGAGTTCGTCGGCAGCGATTTGTTCAGCTACACGGTCGACCAGCTGCCCTCCCACACGCATCTGGCGGCGCTGCAGCCGCCGTCCGGCACATACGTCGCCACGCTCTCCGGCGGCGACCTCCTCATCAACGAGGCGCTCTTCGGGCTGGACAACGTCCTCAGCGTGACGCTCGACGGCAATGAGATCGTCCTCGACGACGGCGCCGGGCAGGTGGAGCGGTTCGCCCTCGCCGACCTCATCGGCGACCTCGTCGTGAACCTCGGCGGCGGCGACGACGCGCTGACGATCGACGCCGCCGTCCTGACCGCCGGACTGAACGTCGACTACGACGGCGGCAGCCAGGCGACCGCGGTCGGGGACGCGCTGACGATCGACGGCGGGGCCTTCAACTCCACGGTCTACACCTTCACCACCTCCGACGCCGACGGGTTCGACGGGATCATCGACCTCGACGGCTCGGTGATCGTCTTCGCCGGGCTGGAGCCGCTCGTGAACACCGGCACGGCGGCGAACGTCCTGTTCATCCTGCCGAACGTCGTCAACGCGGACGCGACCCTCGCCGCCGGGCCGAACCCCGGAGAGATGCAGCTGACCGGCAGCACGTTCGAGAACACGGTCTTCACCGTCCCGACGGGCAGCCTCGAGATCTTCGGAGGGACCGAAGCCGACACGATCACCGTCGCCCCCCTCGACCCGTCCTTCGCCGCCGCCCTGAGGATCAACGGCGCCGGCGGGTTCGACACGGTGAACCTGAACGCGGACGTCACGTTTGCCGCCGACGAGAGCCTGCTGGTCACCGCGGAGACGATCGCCGTCGGCGCCGGCGCCGAGCTGGCCACGAGCGGCGCCGGCACGATCACGCTGACCGCCGCCCGCAACATCACCCTGGCCGACGGCTCCAGCCTGACGACGGTGGACGGCGGCGTCGCCCTGAGCGCCAACCGGCAGGCGATCCCCACGGTCGGCGACTTCATCGGCATCGCGGCGGACGGCGCCGTGATCCGCACCGACGGAACGGGCGCGATCAGTCTGCTCGGAACCGGCGCCGAGGTCGGCAGCGACACGTCGCACATGTTCGGCGTTTATCTGCACAGCGGGACCAGCGTCTCCTCGACCGCCGCCGGGGCCGCCGCCGGCACAATCACCATCGACGGGACCGCCGGGGCCGGCACGGACTTCAACTACGGCGTGTACCTACGCGGCTCCACGACGGACGTCACCAGCGTGGACGGGGCCATCGCGATCACCGGCCGGGGCGGCAGCGACGGGATCGGCACCGGCTTCAGCAACTACGGCGTCTTTGCGCTCGACATCGCGACGATCTCCTCGACCGGCACGGGGGCGGACGCGGCCACGATCACCATCGACGGGACCGGCGGCGCCGGCACGAGCTTCAACCACGGTGTGTACCTGTTCGGCCCCACGACGGACGTCACCAGCGTGGCCGGGGCCATCGACATCACCGGCCAAGGCACCGGGACCAGCTCTAGCAACGTCGGCGTCTTTGCGTCCGGCATCGGGACGATCGCCTCGACCGGCACGGGGGCGGACGCGGCGACGATCACGATCGACGGCGCCGGCGGGGCCGGGGCCTTCGACAACCACGGCGTGAGGCTGTCCGGCGGTTCGACGGACGTGACCAGTGTGGACGGGGACATCGCGATCACCGGCCAGGGCGGCAGCGACGGGACCGGCACCCGCGGGAACAGCAACTACGGCGTCTTGGCGTTCGGCATCGAGACGATCGCCTCGACCGGCGCGGGGGCGGACGCGGCGACGATCACCATCGACGGGACCGCCGGCGCCGGCACGAGCGACAACAGCGGCGTGTTCCTGGCCGGCCCCACGACGGACGTCACCAGCGTGAACGGGGACATCGTGATCACTGGCCGGGGCGCCGGGACCGGCAGCTTCAGCCATGGCGTCGCTGCGGACAACATCGAGACGATCGCCTCGACCGGCACGGGGGCGGACGCGGCCACGATCACCATCGAGGGGACCGGCGGGGCCGGGACGGACGGCAACTACGGCGTGTACCTGCTCGGCGGTTCGACGGACGTCACCAGCGTGGACGGGGCCATCGCGATCACCGGCCGGAGCGACGGGACCGGCGACAGCAACTACGGCGTCCACGCGTTCGGCATCGGGACGATCGCCTCGACGGGCACGGGGGCGGACGCGGCCACGATCACCATCGACGGCACCGGCGGCGCCGGGTCGAACTTCAACTACGGCGTGTACCTGGCCGGCGGCACGACGGACGTCACCAGCGTGGACGGGGCCATCGACATCACCGGCCGGAGCGGCGGGACCGGCTTCGACAACCACGGCGTCTACGCGTCCGGCATCGGGACGATCGCCTCGACCGGCACGGGCCCGAACGCCGCCGCGATCACCATCGACGGGACCGCCGGCGCCGGCACGTACGAAAACCACGGCGTGTACCTGTTCGGCTCCTCAACGAACGTCACCAGCGTGGCCGGGGACGTCGCGATCACCGGCCGAAGCGACGGGGCCGGCGACGACAACTACGGCGTCTACGTGGCCTCCATCGAGACGATCGCCTCGACCGGCACGGGCCCGGACGCGGCCACGATCACCATCGACGGAACCGGCGGCGCCGGGGCGAACGACAACCACGGCGTGTACCTGTCCGGCGCCACGACGGACGTCTCCAGCGTGGACGGGGCCATCGCGATCACCGGCCAGGGCCGCGGGACCGGCTCTAGCAACCGCGGCGTCCTCGTAGCCTCCATCGAGACGATCGCCTCGACCGGCACGGGCCCGGACGCGGCCACGATCACCATCGACGGGACCGGCAGCCCCGGGACGTACGGAAACCACGGCGTGCATCTGCTCGGCGACACGACGGACGTCACCAGCGTGGACGGGGCCATCGCGATCACCGGCCAGGGCGCCGGGACCGGCAACGGCAACTACGGCGTCTACGTGTCCGACATCGAGACGATCGCCTCGACCGGCACGGGACCGGACGCGGCGACGATCACCATCGACGGGACCGGCGGCGCCGGGACGAGCTTCAACTACGGCGTGTATCTACGCGGCTCCACGACGGACGTGACCAGCGTGGTCGGGGACATCGCGATCACCGGCCAGGGCGCCGGGATCGGCGTCAACAACTACGGCGTCTGGGCGTCCTTCATCGAGACGATCTCCTCGACGGGCACGGGACCGGACGCGGCGACGATCACCATCGACGGGACCGGCGGCGCCGGGACGCTTAACAACTACGGCGTGTACCTACGCGGCTCCTCGACGGACGTCACCAGTGTGGACGGGGCCATCAGCATCACCGGCCAGGGCGGCGGGACCGGCATCGACAACTACGGCGTCTACGCGTCCGGCATCGGGACGATCACCTCGACCGGCACGGGGGCGGACGCGGCCACGATCACCATCGACGGGACCGGCGGCGCCGGGGCGAGCGAAAACCACGGCGTGTTCCTGCTCGGCGACACGACGGATGTCACCAGCGTGGACGGGGCCATCGCGATCACCGGCCAGGGCGCCGGGAGCGGCGTCCACAACTACGGCGTCTTCGCAGCCTCCATCGAGACGATCGCCTCGACCGGCACGGGCCCGGACGCGGCCACGATCACCATCGACGGGACTGCCGGGGCCGGGACGGACAATAACCACGGCGTGTTCCTGTCCGGTTTCACGACGGACGTCACCAGCGTGGCCGGGGCCATCGCGATCACCGGCCAGGGCGCCGGGACCGGCTCCTTCAACTACGGCGTCTACGCGTCCTACATCGAGACGATCTCCTCGACGGGCACGGGAACGGACGCGGCGACGATCACCATCGAGGGGACCGGCGGCGCCGGGACGCTTAACAACTACGGCGTGTACCTGTTCGGCTCCTCGACGGACGTCACCAGCGTGGCCGGGGACATCGCGATCACCGGCCAGGGCGGCGGGACCGACGCCAACAATCACGGCGTCTACGCGGACGACATCGAGACGATCTCCTCGACCGGCACGGGGGCCGCCGCCGGCACGATCACCATCGACGGGACCGGCGGGGCCGGCACGGACGGCAACTACGGCGTGTTCCTTGTCAACTCCTCGACGGGCGTCACCAGCGTGGACGGGGACATCCGCATCACCGGCCAGGGCGCCGGGGCCGGCCACAGCAACTACGGCGTTTATTCGGCCTCCATCGCGACGATCTCCTCGACCGGCACGGGGGCGGACGCCGCCACGATCACCATCGAGGGGACCGGCGGGGCCGGCACGGACGAAAACCACGGCGTGTACCTGTTCGGCTCCTCGACGGACGTCACCAGCGTGGACGGGGCCATCGCGATCACCGGCCAGGGCGGCGGGACCGGCGATCAGAACTACGGCGTCTACGCGAAAGACATCGACACGATCACCTCGACCGGCACGGGGGCGAACGCGGCCACGATTACCATCATGGGGACCGGCGGCGACGGGACGGACGAAAACTACGGCGTGTACCTGGAAGGCATCACGACGAACGTCACCAGCGTGGACGGGGCCATCGAGATCATCGGCCAGGGCGCCGGGACCCGCGCCAACAATTACGGCGTCTACGCGGCCGGCATCAAGACGATTGAGTCGACCGGCATGGGGCCGGACGCGGCCACGATCACCATCAAGGGGGACGCGGCCGGCACGGACTTCAGCTCCGGCGTGGTTCTGCTCGATAACTCCAGCATGGATCCGCTCGGCTCCACGATGGACGTCACCAGCGTGGACGGGGCCATCAAGATCACCGGCGAGGGCGCCGGGGGCGGCCGCAGCAACAACGGCGTCTACGTGGCCAAAATCGCGATCTCCTCGACCGGCACGGGGGCGGACGCGGCCACGATCACCATCGACGGGACCGGCGGCGCCGGGACGAACACCAACGTCGGCGTGTTCCTGACCAGCTCCACGATGGACGTGACCAGCGTGGACGGGGACATCGCGATCATCGGCCGGAGCAACGGGACCGGCGTCCAAAACTACGGCGTCCTCGCGTCCGCCATCGAGACGATCGCCTCGACCGGCACGGGCCCGGACGCGGCGACGATCACCATCAACGGGACCGGCGGCGCCGGGACCGCTAACAACTACGGCGTGTGGCTGATCGGCCTGACGACGGACGTCACCAGTAACGACGGGGCGATCGCGATCACCGGCTCCTCGACGGCCGGCCGGGGCGTCTGGCTGAGGAGCGCCGCCGCTGTGACCTCCGCCGGCGACGCCACGATCGCGATCGCCGGCGCCGGCGCCGGCGCGACCGATGGCGAGGGCGTGCTCATCGCCGACGACTCCACCATCGACGGCGGGGCGAACGCCGTCACGATCACCGTCACGGACTCCGAACTCTCCACCGAGACCGAGGACGGGACCGCCCAGATCTTCGGCGGTCTGGTCACGTTGAACGCCGTCGGGACCGGCTCCGTCGGCGCGACCGACCGCGTCGAGATCGACGCGACCACGCTCGCCGGCACGACCGAGGGCGGCGTGTTCCGCGTCGTGGATCTCGCCGGCGGCGTCACCGTCGTCGGGGTCGATACGACGCTCGCCGGGGGCCTCGGCGGGGCCGGGGATGTCGAGATCGTCGCGAAAGCGGGTTCCGTCGCGTTCACCGGGGCCCTGACCACGGGCGGGGCCGTGACCGTCACGGCGGACGACGACATCACCTTCACCGCGGCCGGCGATGTGACGGCGACCGCCGGGACCGGGGACTTCGCCTTCACCGCGGACGCCGACGGCGACGCGAACGGCGCCGGCGGCGCCTTCACCCAGGCCGACGGGTCCGTGATCGTTTCCAACGGCGTCGTCACGATCACGGCCGACGAGGACGTCTCGCTGGCCAGCGTGCAGACGACCGCCGCCGGTTTGAACAAGCTCTTCGTCACCAGCGGGTCCGGGGCGATCTTCGACGCGGGCGACAGCGACGTCGACCTCGTAGCCGATTTCGCATCGGTGAATCTGTCGGCGGCGACCTCCATCGGCGGGCTGGGCGCCGGGGAGGAACTCGAAACCACGATCTCGACGCTGGACGCCGCCGCCGCCACGGGCGTGATCGCGATTTTGGAGAGCAACGGCCTGAACCTCCTGGACGTCTCGGCGTTGGGCGCCGGCGGCGTGATCGAGGTCGCCAGTACGGTGAACCACATTCAAGCCCACAATGTGCGGGCGACCGATCGGGTGACGCTGAACGCCCTCGGCGCCGCCGGCAACGTGCAGGAGTTCGGCTTCGACGCGCACGCGGACGTGACCGCCGCCAGCGTCTCCCTGCTGGCCGGGGGGAACGTCGGCGCCGGGCACTCCGGGGACGTCGGGGGCGCTTTGGAACTGGACGCGGACACCCTCGCCTTCGCGGTCGGCGGCACGATCGACGTGACGAACGACGGAGCGTTGACGATCGACGACGTCGCGGTGTCGGGCGGCGGGACGCTGACCGCCTCCAGCGCCGGCGCCGGCGGGTCCGTGACGGCGAACAGCCCGCTGACGATCGACCATGTCGTCACGGTCGGCGACGCCGCCTCCGACGGCACGGCGGCGAATATGACGTTCGAGGCGGGCGGCGACGCGGCGAACGCGGACGACGACCTGACGATCTCGACCGCCGGGGCCGTCGACCTGATCGACGCGGACGCCTCCACGCTGACGTTCCTCGCCGGCGACGACGTGATCCTGAACTCCGACGGCACGGCCCGGATCGCCACGGCCAACAACGCCGCTCACGCGGTCGTCGTCACCGCCGACACCGAGGCCGACGGCACGGACGGCGACCGCGGGTCGATCAGCCAGACCGGGACGAACGAGACGATCGTCGCCCCGACGCTGACGCTGTCCGCCCACGACGGCATCGGCGACGACGGGACGACCGACAACGCCCTGCGGGTGAACGTGGACACGCTCTCCGCGATCAACGCCGGGGCGAACGAGGTGCGGCTCGTGGAGACGAACGCCGTCGCCGTCGACCGGATCGAGAACGTCGGCCGCCGCGTCGTGCTGATCGCCGGCGGGGCGATCGCCGACGGGAACGCCGGGATCGGCAACGACGTCGCGGGCGAGGAGGACGCCAACATCGTCGCCGACGAACTGGCGCTGATCGGCGGCAGCGTCGGCCAATCCGACGACCTCGACCTCGCCGTCGACACCGTCGCGGCGCAGGCGACCGCCGGCTTCTTGCACCTGACGGGCGCCGGCGCCCTGACGGTCGGCTCCGTGACGGACGCCGCGCTCGCCGACGCCGGGTTGACCGGCGGCGTGCTGGCGGGGCTGACCTCGGATACGAGGATCATCCTGCGGGCCGGCTCGATCGACGTCACCGAACGCATCGGCGGGCTGTCCCCGTCCTCGAGCATCGACGTTCTGCTGGACGCGACCGGCGCGGGCGTTTCCGCCGGGGCCGGCGACGTGACGCTCGCCGCCGACGTGGACGCCGGGACGGGCGGTTTCAGCTTCGTCACCCTGCGGGCCGCCGACGACGTAACGCAGTCCGCCGGCCGGGTCGCCACGTTCTTCCTGCGGGCGGCGGCGGGCGGCCTGATCGATCTGGACTCCGCGACGAACGACGCCGCGGACTTCGCGGCGACCGCCGGCGGGTCCGTCACGCTGGTTGACGTCGGCGGGGTGAACCTGGGGGGGGGCGTCGGCCTCACCAATTCGGCGTTCGGCAGCGGGGCGCCCACCGGGGCTCCCGGCGACTCCGACGACTTCTTTTCTTTGGGGGTCAGCGGCGTGACCGCCGGCACGGCGGGGACCGGGGCGGACGTGCTGATCTGCACCACCGGCGCCCTGGGCGTGAACCAGCAGATCGACGCCGGCGACGGCACGGTGCGGCTGGAAGCGGCCGGAAGCGTCACGCAGACCGCCGACGGCGTGATCACCGCCGACGCCCTCGGCGTGCGGGCGACCGGGACCGGGTCGGCGATTGATCTGGCTCTGGCCCTCAACGACGTGAATACCTTCGCCGCGGCCACCGACGCCGACGGCGGCTCGATCGCCTTCGCGGACGTGGACGGCTTCGCCCTGGGCACGGTCGCCGCCGACGCCACCGTCGTCGGCTGCTTCGACACGGCCCTCACCGGCGTGACCGCCGGCGGCTCCGTCACCCTCGACGCCGACGCCGACGCCGACTGCGACGGCGACCTGCTGATCGCCGGCGCCGCCTCCGCCGGCGCCGGCGGGAGCTACGCGTTCTCCGCCGACAACATCACCGTCGCCGCGAACGTGACCGCCACCGGCGCCGGCGCGATCGACGTGATCGCCTGCCGCACGATTAGGGTGAACAGCGGCGTGACCGTCGAAGCGGTCGACGGGAACGTAACCTTCGAAGCGAACGCCGATCTGCTGAACCTCAACGCCGGGAACTTCACGGCAGTCACGATCGGCGAGATCGTCGGCGCCGCCGCGGCGGTCCGGGCGACGGGCGACGGGAACGTGTCCGTCACCGGCGTCGGGGCCTCGGACGGAACCACGTCATCCAGACGCGGCGTACTCGTTCAGAACGACAGCGTGATCGCCGCGAATGCCGGGGCGGTGACGGTGGCCGGGACCGGCGGGACCGGCGAGGACTTCAACTACGGCGTCTACGTCGTCGGGACGAACTCCGCGATCAGTTCGGCGGGCGGGGGCGTGACGGTGACGGGGACCGGCGGCTCCAACGGGACGGCCGGCAGCAACTCCAACGCCGGAGTGCGGGTGACCAACGGCACGATCGCGGACACCGCCGCCGGGGCGGTGAGCGTGACCGGGACCGGCGGGGCCGGCGAGGACAACAACCAAGGCGTGCTCGTCAACGGGACGGGCTCCGCGGTGAGTTCGGCGGGCGGGGGCGTGACGGTCGCGGGGACCGGCGGCTCCAACGGGTCGGCCGACAGCGCCGGCAACGTCGGCGTGTTCGTATCCGGCAGCGGGACGATCGAGGACACCGCCGCCGGGGCGGTGAGCGTGACCGGGACCGGCGGGGACGGCGAGGACTTCAACTACGG
The DNA here is from genome assembly GCF_013036045.1 of Alienimonas chondri. Classification (GTDB taxonomy): domain Bacteria; phylum Planctomycetota; class Planctomycetia; order Planctomycetales; family Planctomycetaceae; genus Alienimonas; species Alienimonas chondri. The sequence goes on along the minus strand of NZ_WTPX01000084.1, from coordinate 8,948 downwards.
CGTCTACGTCACCGGCACAGACTCCGCGATCAGTTCGACGGGCGGGGGCGTGACCGTCGAGGGGACCGGCGGCTCCAACGGGTCGTCCGGCAGCAGCGACAACTACGGCGTATTCGTGAACGGCGGGACGATCGCGGACACGGGCGTGGGAGCCGCCGCCGGGGCGGTGAGCGTGACCGGGACCGGCGGGAACGGCGAGGACGACAACGTCGGCGTCTGGGTCAGAGGGACAGGCTCCGCGGTGAGCTCGGCCGGCGGGGGCGTGACGGTGATCGGAACGGGCGGCTCCAACGAGTCGGCCGACAGCAGCAACAACTACGGCGTGTACGTGTTCGACGGCGGGACGATCAAGGACGACGCGGCCGGCTTGGTGAGCGTGACCGGGACCGGCGGGGACGGCGAGGACTTCAACTACGGCGTCTACGTCACCGGCACAGACTCCGCGATCAGTTCGACGGGCGGGGGCGTGACGGTGATCGGGACCGGCGGCTCCAACGGGCAGGCCGGCAGCATTTCCAACTTCGGCGTGATCGTGAACGACGGGACGATCGCGGACACCGGCGTCGGGATGAACGCCGGGGCGGTGAGCGTGACCGGGACCGGCGGGGCCGGCGAGGACTTCAACTACGGCGTCTTCGTCCTCGGGACGAACGCCGCGGTGAGTTCCGTGGGCGGGGGCGTGACGGTCGCCGGGGCCGGCGGCTCCAACGGGTCGGCCGACAGCGACTCCAACCACGGCGTATACCTGACCGGCGGCGGGACCATCGCGGACACCGCCGCCGGGGCGGTGAGCGTGACCGGGACCGGCGGGAACGGCGAGGACGACAACGTCGGCGTCTGGGTCAGAGGGACGGGCTCCACGGTGAGCTCGGCCGGCGGGGGCGTGACGGTCACCGGGACCGGCGGCTCCGATGGATCGGCCGACAGTGATGACAACGTCGGCGTGTACGTATTCGACGGCGGGACGATCACGGACGACGCGGCCGGCTTGGTGAGCGTGACCGGGACCGGCGGGGACGGTGAGGACCTCAACCACGGCGTCCTCCTCTCCGGGGCGAACTCCGCGGTGACCTCGGCGGGCGGGGGCGTGACGGTGATCGGGACCGGCGGCTCTAATAATGCGGTCTTCAGCAGCGACAACTACGGCGTGTCCGTGATCAGCAGCGTGATCGCGGACGATGCCGGCGGGGCGGTGAGCGTGACCGGGACCGGCGGGGCCGGCGAGGACGGCAACTTCGGCGTGTACGTCGTCCTGATGAACGCTGCGGTGCGTTCGGCGGGCGGGGGCGTGACGGTGACCGGGACCGGCGGCTCCAACGGGACGGTCGGCAGCGATGCCAACGTCGGCGTGACCGTGTCCGGCGGCGGGGTGATCGAGGACACCGCCGCCGGTCTGGTGACGGTGACCGGGACCGGCGGGGACGGCGAGGACGGCAACCACGGCGTGTTTGTCAGCGGGGCGGACGCCCAGATCAGCTCGACGGGCGGGGGCGTGACGGTGACGGGGACCGGCGGCTCCAACGGGGCGGCCGGCAGCGCTATTAACGTCGGTGTATACGTATCCGGCGGCGGGGCGATCGCGGACGCCGCCGCCGGCTTGGTGAGCGTGACCGGGACCGGCGGGGACGGCGAGGACTTCAACTACGGCGTACTCGTCAGTGGGACGACCTCCACGGTCAGTTCGACGGGCGGGGGCGTGACGGTCGCCGGGACCGGCGGCTCCAACGGACTGGCCGACAGCAACTCCAACATCGGCGTGGTCGTGGATAACGGCGGGACGATCGCGGACACGGGCGTGGGAGCCGCCGCCGGGGCGGTCAGCGTGACCGGGACCGGCGGGGACGGCGAGGACGACAACTACGGCGTACTCGTCTTCGGGACGGGCGCCGCGGTGACCTCGACGGGCGGGGGCGTGACGGTCGCCGGGACCGGCGGCTCCAACGGGCAGGCCGACAGCGACCGCAACTACGGCGTGGTCGTGGACAGCGGCGGGACGATCGCGGACACGGGCGTGGGAGCCGCCGCCGGCTTGGTGAGCGTGACCGGGACCGGCGGGGACGGCGAGGACTTCAACTACGGCGTCTACGTCGTCGGGACAGACTCCGCGGTGAGTTCCGTGGGCGGGGGCGTGACGGTGACCGGGACCGGCGGCTCCAACGAGCAGGCCGACAGCAACTCCAACTACGGCGTGTACGTAATCAACGGCGGCGTGATCGCGGACACCGCCGCCGGCTTGGTGAGCGTGGCCGGGACCGGCGGAGCCGGCGAGGACGGCAACCACGGCGTGTTCGTCTTTGGAACGGACGCTGCGGTGCGTTCGGCGGGCGGGGGCGTGACGGTCGCGGGGACCGGCGGCTCCGGCGGCTTGGCCGGCAGCGAATTGAACCACGGCGTGTACCTGCTCGACGGGACGATCGCGGACACCGCCGCCGGCTTGGTGAGCGTGACCGGGACCGGCGGGGCCGGCGACGACTTCAACTACGGCGTACTCGTCAGTGGGACGACCTCCACGGTCAGTTCGAAGGGCGGGGGCGTGACGGTGACCGGGACCGGCGGCTCCAACGGACTGGCCGGCAGCGAATTGAACTACGGCGTGTACATCGCCGACGGGACGATCGCGGACACCGCCGCCGGGGCGGTCAGCGTGACCGGGACCGGCGGAGCCGGCGAGGACAGCAACCGCGGCGTCTACATCTTTGGAGCGAACTCCGCGGTGAGTTCCGTGGGTGGGGGCGTGACGGTCACCGGGACCGGCGGCTCCAACGGGTCGGCCGACAGCGACTTCAACGACGGTGTGTCCATCACCGGCGGCGGGACGATCGCGGACACCGCCGGCGGGGCGGTGAGCGTGACCGGGACCGGCGGGGCCGGCGACGACTTTAACCGCGGCGTCTTCGTCTTCGGGGCGGGCGCCGCGGTGACCTCGGCGGGCGGGGGCGTGACGGTCACCGGGACCGGCGGCTCCAACGGGCTGGCCGGCAGCGACGGCAATGAAGGCGTGTACGTATTCCTCGGCGGGACGATCGCGGACACCGGCGCCGGGGCGGTCGACGTCACCGGCCGGGCCGCCGGGATGACCACGCAGGACGTGCTCATCAACGGGGCCACGACCGCCGTTCGGTCCGGCTCCGGGACGATCACGATCACCGGCCTGCGGAACGACATCGAGATGAGGAACGGCGGCCGGGTTCTCTCCGACAGCGGCGCCGCCCGCCTGTGGGCCGCGGGGAACGTGCTGCTGGGCACGGTGAACCTGGACTTCGACGCCGCCGGGGCGGTGGGTTCGGCGATCGTGACCGCGGACTTCGACACGACGGCCGTCGACGCGACGAACGGCGTCGCCGCCGACGGCGTCGGGGCCATCCTCGACAACCTCACGGGCGAGACCGCCAACATCACCGCGTTCTCCGCCGCCCTGCGGGCGGCCGGCGACGTGGGGGCGAACCCCGCCTTCGATTTGGGCGACGCCGCCGGCGCCTTCGGCGGCGACGACGCCGACCTCGACCTCGCCGTGGACGTCGTCGCCGTCTTCGTCAGCGGCGACGGCGACGTGAACCTGGACGACGTCGACGACCTGATCGTCGACACCGCGGACGGGATCGTCGGCGTGACGGTCGCCGGGTCCGGCGACGTGCGGCTGGCCGCCGTCAACGACCTCACGATCGACGCGGCGGTCGCGGTGAACGGAACCGACGGGTCGATCTTCCTCGTCGCCGACAGCGACGGGGACTGCGTGGGCGACCTGACGATCAACGCGCCCGTCACGGCCGGCAGCGTGGAGGGCAGCCTCGGGCTGCGGTCGAGGAACATCACCGTCAGCGCCGGCCAGACGCTCAGCGCGCACGGGGCGGGCACGATCGACCTCTTCGCCTGCCGCACGATCGTTCTGGAGAACGGCGCCGCGGTCGTCTCGGCCGACGGGAAGATCACGCTGGACGCCGGCAGCATGCCGGACGCGAACGACAACTTCGCCGCGGTCACGATCGGCGACGCGTTCGGCGCGGCTAAGGTCGAAGCGACGGGCGCCGGGGACGTGTCCGTCACCGGCGTCGGGGCCTCGGACGGAACCACATCCTTCAACTACGGCGTGCTCGTTCAGAACGGCAGCGTGATCGCCGCGAATGCCGGCTCGGTCAGCGTGACCGGGACCGGCGGGAACGGCGTGGGCGCGAACTTGGGCGTCAACGTCGTGGGAACGAATGCTGCGGTCATGAATACCGCGGTGACGTCCGCGGGCGGGGGCGTGACGGTGATCGGGACAGGCGGCTCCAACGGGCTGGCCGGCAGCCGCTTGAACGTCGGCGTGGGAGTGTCCTCCGGCGGTGCGATCGTGGACACCGCCGCCGGGGCGGTGAGCGTGACCGGGACCGGCGGAGCCGGCGCGGACAACAACCACGGCGTCTTCGTCAACGGGACGGGCTCCGAGATCGGCTCGAAGGGCGGGGGCGTGACGGTCGAGGGGACCGGCCGCTCCAACGGACTGGCCGGCGGCTTCTACAACGTCGGCGTGTTCGTGGCCGGCGGCGGCAAGATCGCGGACACCGGCGCCGGGGCCGCCGCCGGGGCGGTCAGCGTGACCGGGACCGGCGGGGATGACGACGACTTTAACATCGGCGTCTACGTCAGAGGGACGGGCGCCGAGATCGGCTCGCAGGGTGGAGGCGTGACCGTCAAGGGGACCGGCGGTTCCCTCGGTCTGGCCGGCAGCAATAACAACCATGGCGTGTTCGTGGCCGGCGGGACGATCAAGGACGCCGCCGCCGGGGCGGTGAGCGTGACCGGGACCGGCGGCGCCGGCGAGGACGACAACTACGGCGTGTACGTCACCGGGGCGGGCGCCGAGGTGACCTCGGCGGGCGGGGGCGTGACGGTGATCGGGACCGGCGGCTCCAACGAGTCGGCCGGCAGCAACGTCAACCGTGGCGTGTTCGTGTCCAACAAAGGGGCGATCAAGGACACCGCCGCCGGGGCGGTGACGGTGACCGGGACCGGCGGGGCCGGCGAGGAAGCCAACGTCGGCGTGGTTGTCAGCGGGGCGGACGCCCAGATCAGCTCGAAGGGCGGGGGCATGACGGTGACGGGGACCGGCGGCTCCAACGAGCAGGCCGACAGCATCCGCAACTTCGGCGTGTACGTATTCGACGGCGGGACGATCGCGGACGCCGCCAGCGGGGCGGTGAGCGTGACCGGGACCGGCGGGGACGGCGAGCGCTTCAATCTTGGCGTCCTGGTCAGCGGGTCGGGTTCCGCGGTGAGTTCAGCGGGCGGGGGCGTGACGGTCGCGGGGACCGGCGGCTCCAACGAACAGACCGGCAGCGCCTTGAACTACGGCGTGTACGTGGTCACCGGCGGGACGATCGCGGACGACGCCGCCGGGGCGGTGAGCGTGACCGGGACCGGCGGGGACGGCGAGGACGGCAACGTCGGCGTCTGGGTCAGCGGGGCGGGTTCCGCGGTGACGTCCGCCGGCGGCGGCGTGACGGTCACCGGAACCGGCGGCTCCAACGAGCAGGCCGACAGCGACGCGAACGTCGGCGTCTACGTGTCCGGCGGCGGGACGATTGCGGACACCGGCGTCGGGGCCGCCGCCGGGGCGGTGAGCGTGACGGGGACCGGCGGGGACGGCGAGGAAGCCAACCGCGGTGTCTGGATCAGCGGGGCGGGTTCCGCGGTGACCTCGAAGGGCGGGGGCGTGACGGTCGCGGGGACCGGCGGCTCCAACGGCTTGGCCGGCAGCAGCGCCAACCACGGCGTGTACCTGCTCAGCGGCGGGACGATCACGGACGCCGCCGCCGGGGCGGTCAGCGTGACCGGCTTGGCTGCTGCGGGAGCGGATAGCGTCGGCGTCCATGTGGTTGGCTCGACGATCCAGAACGCCGGGACCGGCATGGTCACGGTCCGCGGGGACGTCACCGATCCCGGCGGGGTCGACGGCATCCGGGTGGAAAACAGCACGATCTCCACGACCGACGGCGAGATCGTCCTGAACGCCGACTTCACCGACGCCGCCGACCTCTCCGCCGCCGCCCCGGACAACGGCCCGGACGGCCGCGGCACGCTGAACGTCTTCGGAACCGGCGCCGTCACCGCCGGCGGCCTCGGGAACGACGTGACGATCACCGCCGCCGACGTGCGGTTCGACTCCACCGCCGTCGGCGGCGCCGTCGTCGCCTTGGGCGACACCGTCTTCCTCAACAATTCCACCGCCGGACAGGCGATCGTGCTGGGCGGCGCCGGCGCCGCGGGCGGCTTCGATCTCTCCACCGCCGGCGCCGGTCAGATCGCCGCCGCCGTGCTGGAGGTCGGCAACAACGATCCGAACCTCGCCGCGGGCACGATCGCCCTGGGCGACGCCCCGTTCTCCGGCCTGGCGGGCGGCGCCGGGAATGCGGAGGGCACCCTCGTGCTGCGGACCGGCGCCGACGTGGTCGAACTCGGCGCCGACGCCGCCGCGGACCTGTCGCAGATCACGAACCTCGCCGTCCTCGCCGGCGGCCGGGTCGGCGGGGCGACGGACGCGGTCGGGGATCGGTTGGAGATCGACGCCGACGTCGTCGCCTTCGCCGACTTCGACGCCGCCGCCCCGCTGGGCGGCGACGGCACCCAGATCGACGGCTCCGTGCGGATCGCACGCGTCGGCGGCGATCTGACGGTGGGCGCCGTCGCGGTTCCCAGCGGAGCGAACGCCGCGGGCCTGCGGGCGACCGGCGAGGTGGAAGTCTTCGTCGACGGCTCCCTGACGGTGCAGAACGCCTCCGCCGGGGACGACCTCCGCGGAACGGAACTGGCCGCGATCGCCGGCGGTTCCCTCACCGTCGAGGCCGACGCCGACGTGGCGACCACCGGCGCGAACTCCACGCCCGACCCGACCGACGGCAACGCCGTGCTGCGGGCCGACGGCGGGGATCTGACGCTTGAGGCCGGCTCCGCCGTGACGACCGCCGGCGGCAAGGTCGGGCTGGAAGCCGACGGCGCCGTAACGATGCAGGAGAACGCCCTTTCCGGCGAAGCGATCGTGACGACCGCCGGCGGCGACGCCGTGCTGCGGGCCCGGACCGGCGACGTCACCCTGACCCGCGTGAACGCCGGCGCCGGGCAGGTCGGCATCGACGCCGCCGGCGCCGTGATCGACGGACTGACCGGCGACGGGGCCGGGTTCGCGAACGTCAGCGGCGCCGCCCTGGGCGTGCTGGCCGGCACGGGCGTCGGGACCGTGGCCGACCCGTTGGACGTCGCCGTCACGACCTTCGCCGCGGAAACCGCCGCCGGCGACGTGCAGATCGTCAACCGGGGGGGCGCCTCCGGGGACGTGATCATCGACTGCGTCATCGTCGAGGACGTCGTCGCATTGAACGAGACCGTCGCGGGCCTCACCGCGATCGGGTTGCGGTCCACGACCGGCGCCGTCGACGTCGTCGCCCCGAACGGCAGCGTCATCGTCAACAAGGACGTGTTCGGCGGGACGCGGGCCACGTTGGACGCCCGGGACGACGTGCGGTTGAACGCCGACGTCGGCAGCGACGCCGCGACCGGCCGCGTCGCGATTCGCGCCCGGACGGGCGACCTCACCCAGCCCGGCGCCGATTCGATCACCGCCGGCGCCGTCGCGTTGGAAGCGGGCGGGAAGATCGGCGAGGCCAGCTTCAGCAACCCCGGCCAGATCGACGCGATCAACGTCGACACGGGGACGATCGCCGCCCGCGCCGAGAGCGGCGTGAACGAAGGCGTGGGGATCGCCCAGCGGGGCGGCCGCATGCTGACGATCGGTTCGGTCGAGGGCGTCGGCGGGGATCCGGTCGTCGGCGTGACCACCGAACACGGGACCGCCTCCGTCTCCGCCGCCGGCGGGGTGAACGTCTTCCAGGCGGTCGGCGATCAGAACCCGTTCGGCGTCGGCGGCCCCTCGGGCGTGGATCGGGCCGCGGTGGTCGCCCGCGGGAACGTGACGTTCGCCGGTCCCGGCCGGCTGACGACCGCCGCCGGGCAGGCGGTCGCCCCGCTGCCCGGCACGATCGTTCCCGTCACCGGCAGCCCCGCCGGGGAGTTCATCGTCGGTCAGACCGGCGACTTCCTCGAAGCCGGCTCCAACACGCCGGTCGATTTCGCGGTGCAGGTCGGCACCCGCCGCGGCGGGATCGCGGACCAGAACGTCACCGTGCAGTTGATCCTCCCCAACGGGCAGCTCTCGCCCAACAGCCTGCCGCCCGGGACCGGCGGGACGATCTTCAACTTCGGTCCGCAGTCCCTGCCGATCGAAGAACTGATCGAACTGGCGACCCTGGCGGCGCAGAACGGCGGGACGCTATCCGGGGCCTACGCCGCGTTCTTCGACCCGTCGATCCGGCTGATCGGCGGCGTGAACCTCGGGGCGGCGGCGTCGGATCTGACCGTCGGCGACGCGGGGCTGACGTTCCGGTTCGGCGACGTGGTCGCCGCCGATCCGCTGCCGGACCCGGACCCGGAACCGCCCGCCCCGCCGGAACCCGCTGCGCCGATTCCGCCGCCGCCGGTGTTCGTCGCCCCGCCGGCGCTGATCGCCGAGGACGAGGCCGCCCCCGCCAGCAGCGCCCCGGCGTCCGACCTGCCGGAGCTGCAACTCTGGATCTACGAAGATCAAAGCGGGCTGACCGACGGCTTGGACGGCACCGGCGACCCGGCCCTCACCGTGCCGGACCTCGCCTACTACCTGATCGGCGATCCGTTCCGCAGCGCCTATCTGTCCGACCCGTACTTCCAGAACCTCGGGGCGGAAGGCGCCGTCTTCCAGTTCGTGATCGTGCGGCCCGGCCAGGATCCGGAGGTCGAAAGCACCTTCCGCGTCGAAAGCGGCGGCGTGGAACAGCCGTTGTTCCGTCGCGGCCCGGCGCCGGACTTCATGGACGACGCCCCGCCGGCGCCCGTCGGCCCGGCCGAGTCGACGGACTCCTCCCCCGTGATCGCCCCGGTCC
>NZ_WTPX01000083.1 GCF_013036045.1 Alienimonas chondri | reverse complement strand
GCAAAGCGCCGACCGGGCGCCGATGCGTCCCGACCCGCCCCCCGCAGTCACCAGCGCCGGCGAGTAAGGCGAAGTCGCTCCGAGCCCCGACCGTCAGGGAGGGGTCGCTCTTTGCCGGCCGAGCGCTGTGCCGCATCGAGAAGCGCCGCATCGAAAAGCGGGACGACGCCGTTTCCGCGCACCGGCCGCACGCCTCCGACCGAACGACCGTGAGCGGCCCGCTCCCTGACGGTCGGGGCTCGGGGGTTCGTGGTCTCGGGGGGCCGGATTCCGTTCGGGCGCGGGGGAATTGACGGCCTGAAAGCCCGCGAATCCGGAAAATCCGCACCATCCGGCCGGAGCCGGGCAAGCGGCGTGAAGGTGACGGGCGGAGCGGCCGATTCATCCGGCATGACGGGTCGCGGCGGTTCCTCCGGACCGCCCCGGGCCCGGCCCCCGACGCCCGACGTTTTCGGAGCGATCCGTTCGCGGATCCCTCAGGCGACGCTGGCGGGGGCATGTGTCCCGACCCGGTATCCGCCCGGCCCCGCGGCCGTTTGGGAGAGAGCCTGCAATGACCACCCCCAAGACTACCCGCCTCAAAGCGGTTCGCTCCACCCGGACTCGCCGCCTGAAAACGGCGGCGGCCCTGGCTCTGTTGGTGGGAGCCGCCGCGATCCAGACCGGCTGCGTCGTCCCCATCTACGCCACCGAGCGTGACGAACGGGCCCGCCAGCTGCTGTACGTGTCGGAGAACCTCCGCCACATCACCCGCATCTGGGAACGCATCTGGTTCCTCGACCTGCCGGACAGCGCCACCCCCTACCGCACCCACGGCGGGATCATCTGAGCCGGGGAGACCCCGACGGCGAACCGGGTCCCCCACTTTGTCGTCGCCGACAGGTGGCGGGTATTCACCGATTTTCAGGGTCACACTTGGCCGGTGCTTCCGAAACCGCCGGGTCAGCCACGTCGGTCTCAAGCACCCGCACGGTGATCTCGTCGCCGACCGCCAGCGACGTGATGCCCTGCCACCGTGGATGGACGTCCGCGTTCGGGTCCGCCCGCCGCGTCAGTCCGCTCACGGAAAAGTGGATATGTGGCTCGCCTTCGTCCGGCCGGATGGGGACGGTCGCGGTCCCGAGTCGGCCCACTGCGGACACGTGCGCCGCCAGCACGCCCAGATCCTCCGCACCGGCGATACATACCCGCTCGCCGTTCTTTGAGACTTCGAGGGCAATCAAGGCGAGCTTCCGTGGTTGGAGTGGGCGGCGGCGCCCGGTCGTCCATTGGCGGCCGTGCGTTGGGGCTATCCTGCCCCAGCCGGCCCCAGCTCGCTATACTGCTCAGGTGACCCCGACGGCCGATCCGCCCGCCCCCGACCTATCCGTCGCCCTCGGCCGCTTGCGCTTGGCGAACCCGATTCTGGTCGCCAGCGGCACCTTCGGATATGCCCGGGAGTTCGCCCCGCTGGTGGATCTGTCCACGCTGGGCGGCGTCGTCCCCAAGACGGTCACCCCGCAGCCGCGGACCGGCAATCCGCCGCCGCGCACCGTCGAAACCCCCGCCGGGATGCTCAACAGCATCGGCCTGGATAACGACGGCGTCGATCACTTCTGCGCGCATCATCTCCCCTACCTCAGCGGGTTGGGGACCGCGGTGATCGCCAACGTCGCCGGCAAGAGTCCCGACGAGTTCGCCGCGATGGCCGCCCAGGTGGAGCAGGCCGGCGGCGCCGACGCGATCGAGCTGAACGTCTCCTGCCCCAACGTCAGCGGGGGGGTCGATTACGGCCGCACCCCGGAGGGCGCCGCCGCGGTCGTGAGCGCCGTCCGGGCCGCCTGCGACCTGCCGATCCTGGCGAAGCTCACCCCCAACGTCACCGACGTCCCCAGCGTGGCGAAGGCCGCCGCGGAGGCCGGGGCGGACGCCGTCACGCTGGTCAACACCTTCACCGGGTTGGCCGTGAACTGGCGGACCCGCCGCCCCGTGCTGGGCAACGGCATCGGCGGCCTGTCCGGCCCCGCGATCAAACCGCTGGCGTTGCGGATCGTCTATCAGGTCGCTCAGGCCGTGGACGTGCCGATCGTCGGTTGCGGGGGGATTCGCACGGTCGACGACGTGCTGGAGTTCCTCGTCTGCGGCGCCAGCGCCGTGCAGGTCGGCACGGCGAACTTCGCCGACCCGACGGTGTCCGGCCGCTTGGTCAAGGACCTCGCCGCGGCGATGAGCGAGGAAGGGGTGTTGTCCGTTCGCGGGTTGGTCGGGACACTGGGTCCGGCGAAAACCGCCCAGGCGGTGGGAACGCCTTCCTCTTCTCGAGAGTCGGACCGATGACCAAACGCGTGATCCAAAAGGCGCCCGGGAAGCCAAAGAGCTTCACGAAAGCTCAGGCGGTCGCGGCGATCAAGCGAGTCGTCGCAGATCGGGAGCGTGCGGCGAAGCAGGAGACGAAGAACGGCTCGGGGCGGCAGGCCTCGTGAAACAGGACGTGTTCGTGAACTGTCCGTTCGACGCGGACTACGACCCGCTGTTTGAAGCGATTCTATTCTGCGTCTTTGACTGCGGGTTTCGGCCCCGTTGCGCTCTGGAAGCCGTCGATTCGGCGGCGATCCGCGTCGAGAAGATCCTCGACCTGATCGGCGAATGCCGGTTCGGATTGCACGATATCTCCCGCACCGAACCGAACGCCGCGGGGCTGCCCCGATTCAATATGCCGCTGGAGTTGGGCATGTTCTTGTCCGCGCGACGGTTCGGTCCGAAGAAGCAGCGGGAGAAGGTCGCGTTGATTCTGGACGTCGATCCGTATCGATATCAACAGTTTCTTTCCGACCTCGCCGGCCAAGATATCGCCGCCCACGGCGGCGACCCGCGGAGGGCCGTCACGGTGGTTCGCAATTGGTTGCGGGCACAGGACACCAGCCGTCCAGTGCCCGGCGGAAAGAAAATCTGGGAACGCTTCGAGTTGTTTCAGCGGGACCGCGGCCCGCTACTCGACGACCTCCAGATCCAACCGGACGAAGTCAGCTATGCGGATCGCGTCCATTTGATTGAATATTGGCTGGAGTTCGTCTCCGGGGATGGTCCCTCGCCGACGGACGAAGCCGACGAGGCGAAGGATTCTTAACCATGCGCGTCCTCTCCGGCATTCAGCCGACCGGCCGGTTCCATTGGGGGAACTACTTCGGCGCGATCCGCCAATACATCGCCCTGCAACAAGCGGCCGAAGAACCGACGGGGAGAGCGTTCTACTTCCTCGCGGACCTGCACGCCCTCACCACGATCCGCGGGGAGCCGGAGGTGTTGCGGCAGCACACCCGCGACGCGGCGCTCGATCTGCTGGCGTTGGGCCTCGATCCGAACAAAGCGACGCTGTTCCGGCAGTCCGACGTGCCGGAGGTGACGGAGCTGTTCTGGGCGCTGCTGACCGTCACCCAGATGCACCTGCTGGACAAGGGCCACAGTTATAAAGAGAAGAAGGCCCGCGGCCTGCCCGCCGACGCCGGGTTGTATACCTATCCGATCCTGCAAGCGGCCGACATCCTGCTGTACGACAGCGACACCGTCCCCGTCGGCGCCGATCAGGTGCAGCATATCGAGATCACCCGTGACCTCGCGGAGCGGTTCAATCACATCTATTCCGCGGACGTGCTCGTTCCGCCGAAGGCCTATGTGCTGGACGATTCCGCCAAGGTGATCGGTTTGGACGGGGAGAAGATGTCCAAGTCCTACGGCAACACGATCGAGATCTTCGAGACCCCCAAGCGGCTCAAGAAGAAGTGCAATTCGATCGTCACCGACAGCCTGACCGTCGAGGACGTGAAGGAGCCGGAGGGGGACAACGTCTTCACGATGTATAAGTTATTCGCGGACGAATCGCAGCGGGCCGAACTCGCCGCAAAGTACCGCGCCGGCGGCATGGGCTACGGCGAAGCGAAGAAGGCCCTCATCAATGCCGCGACGGAATACTTCGCCCCCGCGTGGGAACGCCGGGCCGACTGGGAGGCCCGCCCGGACGATGTGGAGGACGTGCTGCAAGCCGGCGCCAAACAGGCCCGCGCCGTCGGCGGCGCCGTGCTGGATCGCGTCCGCGTCGCCTGCGGTTTGAGCGCCCGACGGTGATCGGCGCCCCAGACCGCCAACCGCAGGCGCGACTGCAAAGCGTCCCTGAGACCGGAGCGCAAGCTCCGGACGCGCGTTCTGACGATCAAACGACGCACGGCCGGAGCTTGCGCTCCGGTCTCACGCACGGCGGGAGAGACGAACCATGATCGTCGGCCTCGGCACGGACATTATCGAATGCGACCGCATCGCCGCCCTCATCGAGCGGCACGGCGAATCGTTTACCCACCGCGTCTTCACCGAAGCGGAGCGGGCGTATTGCGATCGGCATAAAAACAGTGCCCAGAACTACGCCGGGCGTTGGGCGGCCAAGGAAGCGGCGATGAAGGCGCTCGGCACCGGGTTCGTGCCGCCGGTCCGCTGGCACGACTTTGAGATCCTCCCCCAACGCAGCGGCGCCCCGGTCATGACCGTCACCGGCGGCGCCGCCTCGGTCCTCAAAGACCGCGGCGGCTCCGTCGAGGGAGTGATGGTCACCATCTCCCACTGCAAGGCCTACGCGACGGCGACAGTGATTTTGCTGGGGTGAGCAGAGTCGCGTCGGACGCTCGTCCTCCCCTCTCCCCTTTTTGGGGGAGAGGGGTCGGGGGTGAGGGGGCTGGAACCTGCCGGTCACCTTTCACGATCCCAACGCTCTCCTATCGCTCCGTGAACGACAGCGTGCGAAGGCTCGCTCACCCTCACCCCCGGCCCCTCTCCCTCAAGGGAGAGGGGAGAAGAGGATGCCGACCTATTTCTCTTCGCCCTTCAAATACTTGGCGAACCAGGCGTGGTCCCAAGCCATCTTGGCGGCCCGGTGCTTCTTCTTCATCAAACCGTGCGGTTCGCCGGGGTAGACGATCAGCTCGGCGGGGACGTCGAGGTAGTTATAGAGCGCCCGGTACAACGTGCGGCTGTGCTCCGGGGGAACACGGGCATCCTCGGCGCCGACGTGGATTAATGTAGGCGTCTTCGTCTTGTTGAGTTCATAGAGGGGGGAACTTTCGATGTACTCGGCGACGTTCTCCCAGGGCAGCTTGCCTTCCATATAATTGATCACGTGGCCGGGGGTGTCCTCGGTACCCCATTGAATCACCTGATCGATCACGCCGGCGCCGCTGCTGGCGGCGGCAAAGCCGTGTTCTTTGCTGTCGACGCCCGCGGTGAAGGTCTCGGAAAGCAGGGCGTTGGTGAGGAACCCGCCGTTGCTCCAGCCCATCACGCCGACCTTCGCCGGGTCGATCGTGCCGTCGGCGGCGAGGGCTTCCACGCCGGCGATGATGTCGGCGACTTCAATATCGTTCTCGCGGCCGATCAGGTCGACCATGAACTTCTCGCCGTAGCCGGTGCTGCCGCGGTAGTTCGGGGAGAGCATCGCGTAGCCCTTCGCCGCCATCAGCCCGCGACCGTAGATGCGGAAGCGCCGCAGAAACGGCTCCGCGGCGGTCGGGCCGCCGTGGATGGAAACGACCAGCGGCAGCGGGCCGTCCTTCTCCTTGTTATAGCCGGGCGGCAGTTCAAGGATGCCCTCGACCGGGGCGCCGTCCGGGGCTTCCCAGCTATAGAGCTGCACCTCGGGGAAGACCCAGTCGTCCGTGTGGGCGTTGACGTCGGTGAGTTGAATATAGTCCTCGCCTTCCACCCGCCAGACGTCGCCCAGTTCGGTCGGCGTGCCGGCGGAGACGATCGGGGCGTGGTTCGCGGAGAGGGCGAAGTCGTACACGACCACGTCGCCGGGGGTGACGACCTCTTTCTTCGGCAGGCCGCTGAGCTGCACGTCGAAGTCGGAGACCTGATAGACCCGCGCCCGCCCGTGGTCTTCGCCGACGTAAGCGACGGCGTCGGAGCCGTCGACGAACTTCGCGGCGCCGTCGCCGATCGTCACGGGGCCGTCCGTCTTGAACTGCATCGAGGCCCAACCCTTTTCGACCTTTTGAGCGACGTACAGGATCACCGGGAAGCCGTCGAAGGCCACGGTGAAGGCGACCTTGCCGTTCTCGGAGATGTCCGGGGCGTCGATCCAGCCGAAGGGGGAGGGGTGGTCGTCCCGCCAGCCGTCGGGGGTGACGCGGGTCGTCGTCTTGCTGGCCACGTCCAGCACGTCGACGCGGCTTTGGCCTTCATGGGTGATGAGGTTGCGGTCCGGGTCGTTGATCATCGCCACGCTGCTGCCGTCCGGGGCGACGGCGAAGGCGCGGATGTAGCGATCCGGGGCGTAGAGTTCTTCGCTGCGCCAGGTGTTCAGATCGAGCCGCATCAGCGTGCTGTAATCGACCAGGCCGTGGCCGTAGTCGAGGTCTTTATATTTCGACCGCAGCCCGGCGAGGTCGTCTTCGACCGTCTCCCGCGGGACGGTATAGAAGATCGCGGAGCCGTCCGCGGTCACCGCCGCGTCCTCCACGCCGCCTTTGATGCGGGTGACGGCGGTGAGGTTCCGGCCGTCCGGGTCGATCGCCCAGACCTGCGTATCGCCGTTCAACGGGGCCTCGTCGCCGCCGTCGCGGGCGGAGAGGAAGTAAATCACCTGCCGGCCGCGGCCCATCCCCCACATCGGGGAGCGATCGGAGGCGCCGTCGAACGTCAGCCGCATGCCGTTGGTGGCGGGATCGTCGTCGTTCGGGGCGATCCACAGATCGGTGTTCATGTTGTCGGAGTCCTCCGACCACCCGGTGAGGGTGTAGACCACCTGCGTGCCGTCCGGCGACGGCGCCACGCTGCCGACCGAACGGATGGAGAAGTAGTCCTCCTGCTCCAGTTGATGCGGCTTCTCCTGTGCCGCCAATGGGGCGACGCAGAGGGCCAGCGTGAAGAACGCCGCGAGCGGCGGGGCGGGGCGGGTCATCCGGGAACTCCGTCGGTGATGGGGGACCGCCGTTGTTCGCAAACGCCCGCGAAACCGCAAGCGAGCGGGTTTGAAAGCAGGTGGAAGGGGGCAGGCGAAAGGTGGAAGGGGACGGCGAGCGGCGGGACGTGAGTCCCCCGTGCGGGGTGCAGCGGGAGGCAGACTCCGTCCCCTGAAACCTGAAACCTTCAACCTCGCACCTTCAACCTTGGGCTTCGAACCGTTCCAGCACGCCTTCGGCGGCGTCGGCCTGGGCGAGGACCACGGCGACGTCGCCGGCCTTCAGCATGTCCTCCGCCCCGGGGACGCGGACGAACTCTTCGCGGTCGATCGCGGCGACCAGCGCCCCGCGGAAGCCGGCGTCCTTCAGCGGCACGCCGATCAGGTCGCAGCCTTCGCGGACTTCCACCTCATACACCGCGGCCTGGTTGCCGGCGACGTCGAACCGGGCCAGCACGGCGCCGGTTTGCACCATGCCGTCCACCTGGCGGGTCATCACGCTGCGGGGGGACACGGCCACGTCGATGCCCAGCTTGCCCAGCACGTTGGCGTAATCGGGGCGGCGGACGACGCTCATGATGCGGCCGGCGCCCAGTTCGCGGGCCTCCACGCCGCAGACGATGTTGTCCTCGTCCCGGCCGGTGGCGGCGACGAACACGTCGGCCCGGTCGACGCGGGCTTCCTCCATCTCGCTGCGGCGGGTGACGTCGCCGTGCAGCACGGTCACGCTGTCCAGCTTCGTGGCGAGTTCCTCGCAGCGGTCGCGGTCGCCTTCCATCAGCACGACGCTGAAGCGCCCCTTGGAGAGCACCCGGGCGAGGTTGAAGCCGATCTCCCCGCCGCCGCCGATCACCACCAGCAGCTTGGGCGGAACGTTCTTGCGGAATCGCTTGGCGGCTTCCTCCAGCGAATCGCCGGTGCCGATGAGGGTGACGGTGTCGCCGGCGTTGGCGCTGTCGTCGCCGTTGGGGATGCGGGCGACGCCGTCGGTCACGAACACGCCCGCCAGCACGCCGGGGCCGAACTTCAGATCCTTCAGCGGAACGCCGGCGGCGGGGGAGTCGGTTTCGACGGCCACCTCCTGCACCTCGACGCCGCCGCGGACGAGGTTTTCGAGCACGAACATGCCCCGCATCCGCACGCTGCGGGCCAGCTCCAGGGCGGTCAGCCGTTCGAGGCTCAGCAGCCGATCGATGCCGAAGTGGCGGCGGTAATCGAACGTGCTGCTGTCCAGATAGGACGGATTGAACACCCGGGCCACGCTGCGGCGGGCGCCCATGCTTTTGGACAGGCTGGCGCCGACGAGGTTGATTTCGTCCTTGCTGGTCACGGCCAGCACGAGGTCCGCGGACTGCACGCCGGCCTGGAACAGCGTGACGGCGTCGCAGGCGCTGCCCTTCACCGTTTGCACGTCCAGCTGTTCGCCGGCGATCTCCAGCACTTCCGGGTCCGGGTCGACCAGACAGACGTTGTGCCGGGTTCCCAGCACCTTGCAGATGCTGGTGCCCACCGTCCCGCCCCCGAGGATGACGACGTTCACGAGCGAGGCGCGTTGGGGAGCGGGGGAAGGGCGGACAGGTGCGCGAATGGTAACGAACGTCCGACGCATCTCGAACGCGGTCGCCGGCGTCCGCCTGACGCTCAGCCCGAAGGCGGCTTGAAGCGGTGGCGCCGCGCGAGCCGAAGAAATGGTGAACCGGTGTCCCGGTTTAGGCGTTCCCCCGGCCGGGTCGGTCGGTAGACTCCCGCCCGGTTCGCCCCGTCCCGCCTCGCTCCCGCGTCCCGCCCGTGCCGATGAAACCCCGCGTCTACTGTGCCGGCCCGCTGTTCAACGCCTGCGAGAAGCGGGAAATGACCCTGATCGCGAACCGTTTACAGGCGCACGGCTACCCGGTCTACCTGCCGCACCGGGACGGGATGGAGTTCAAGAACATTCTCCCGCTGCTGGTCGCCCGCGATTACGCGCCGGCGGACGCGGCGGAGTTCCTGCACAAGTCGATCTTCGCCCTCGACGTCTATCAGCTCGCCGTGGCCTGCGATGCGATGGTTTGGAATCTGAACGGCCGCGTCCCGGACGAGGGCGCCGTTAGCGAAGCGGCGATCGCCTGGACGCTGGGCAAGCCGCTGGTCGCCTACAGCGACGACGCCCGCTGCCTGATCGAGGGCCGTTTCAACCCGCTGCTGGTCGGCCTGGTGGACTTCGAACACACGGACGACCTGGACGAACTGCCTATCCTGCTGGGCGAAGCGATCGGGGAAGCCGCCGCGGACGACCACACCCCCGCCGCGATCGAGGACATGCCCCGCCGCTTCCGCCAAACCGTCGCCGACGGCGAGCGGATGTGGGACCTGCTCAGCGACCGCGACGCCGCGGAGAACAACGTCTTGATCGCCGACACGGTCGAAGAATTGTTCGCCCCGCAGCGGGATCGGGTGTTGGTGTAGATCTTCCCCCCTCGCCCCCCGGTTGGGGAACACCGGGGGGGAGAAGAGAGGGCGCCGATTTCTCTGCAAAGCCAGCGTCACTGCCAGTCGGACACATCCTGTCCCGCGGCGCGGGCTACGGCGGTCAGAACGGCTTCCGGGTCGTTTAAGACGTCATCATTCGAGATACGCAACACGGTGAACCCGGCGTCGCGAATCCAGGCTTCGCGGGCACGATCGTAGTCCCCGCGGCCGTCATGGCTGGTGCCGTCTACCTCGACCACCAACTTCGGAGCGAGGCAGCAAAAGTCAGCGAAGAACGGCCCGATCGGTCGCTGCCGCCGAAACTTTAGACCTTTTAATCGGCGGTCCCGTAAGAGCGTCCACAACCGCCGCTCCGGCCGTGACGCCTCCCGCCGCAGTCTTCGTGCGCGGGCCACGCGCGATTCGCCGGCAGGCTTAGCGGAACCAAAAAAGTTCATATCGCCAACGTGTACGCTACGAACCGCCGTTGCAAGTATGTCGCACTCCTCCCCCCTCTCCCCCTTTTGGGGGAGAGAGGTCGGGGGTGAGGGGGCATTCACCGCCCGATGACCTTTCATAATACCGCCGCTCAGTCGTCGTCTGTCGCCCGTCACTCCAAGAACGGCCGTGTGCAAAGGCTCGCTCACCCTCACCCCCGGCCCCTCTCCCTCAAGGGAGAGGGGAGAAGAGCGGGCCGCGATCTTCGCGAGTCAGGATGGGTTGTATAGAGTGTCCGCGATGCCCCGTTTCCTCCACGACCTCCCCGAACTCGCCCCGCCGGGCAGCGGGGGGATCGTGCGGCTGCCGGGCAGCGGGGACGTGCCGTTTACGCCGCGGGTGCGGGCGTTGGTCGATACGCCGGCGCTGCAACGGTTGCGGCACGTCTCGCAACTGGGCGTCGCGGCGCGGGTTTATCCCGGGGCGACGCACACGCGGTTCGAGCACACCCTCGGCGTGTACGGCAACGCGGTGCGGTGTCTGCGAAGTCTGGCCCGTGTCGACGCGTTCGCTCAGGTCGTCACGACCCACGACGCGGAGGTGCTCCTCTGCGCCGCCCTGCTGCACGATGTGGGGCATTGGCCGTTCTGTCATCCGATGGAAGACCTCAAGCTGCCCGGCGTGCCGGACCACGAACGGCAGGCCGCCGTCCGCTTCGCCCCGGACACGCCCGCCGGCGACGTATTAATGCGGGACTGGAACGTCGAACCGGCCGAAGTCGTGCACTTCCTGACAGGCGACAAAGCGAACGACGGCCCCGCGAACACGCTGCTGCGGGGGCTGCTGGACGGGCCGATTGACGTCGACAAGATGGATTATCTCGAACGCGACAGCCTGCACGCCGGCGTGCCGTACGGGCGCAACTTCGATAAAGACCGGCTGATCGCCTCCCTCACCGTGCACCCCCGGTTTATCGACGGGACGGGCGGCGGATTGGCGCTGACGAACAAGGGTCGCACGGCGGCGGAACTGTTGGTGTTCGCCCGCTATGTCATGTTCGCGGAGGTCTATTGGCACCACACCGTGAGGGCCGCGACCGCGATGTTATTGCGAGCCGTCTACGACCGCCGGGCGGAGTTTATTCAACCGGATCTCTACGACACGATCGACCCGGAGTTCGAGCGGCGTCTGCTGGACGTGTGCGAAGACACGACCGCCGCACGGCTGGCGAACGGGCTGTTCCGACCGGGCGTCGGGGAGGGCGTCTATAAACGCCTCGCGGAGTTCGGTCCGCATGAGGGGGAAGCGGTGTTCCGCCGGCTCTCCGGGCGCCCGTACGCCCAGCTGGCCGCGGTCGCCGAAGCGTTGGCCGTCCTCTTGAAGGGGACGGCGAACGTGCCGGGGGATCTCGTTCCGACGGACCTGTTATTAGACGC
The DNA here is from genome assembly GCF_013036045.1 of Alienimonas chondri. Classification (GTDB taxonomy): domain Bacteria; phylum Planctomycetota; class Planctomycetia; order Planctomycetales; family Planctomycetaceae; genus Alienimonas; species Alienimonas chondri. The sequence continues at coordinate 11,093 of NZ_WTPX01000083.1, read as the reverse complement.
CCCGCCGGCTCACCGGGAGGTGCAGTTCAAGGTGGACGTAATCGGCGCCGACGGCACGGCCCGGCCGCTTTCGGAGGTCTCGCCGGTCACCCGCACGCTGGCGACGGAGCAGTTCGACGACCACGTCAAACGGGTGCGATTATATTGTCACCCGCGACTGCGGGCGGTCTTGAAGCCGCTGGACTGGCATGCCGAACTCGCCGCCGCGGCGGATGCGGTTCTTTAATGCGAACGTCGCTGGCTGACGGTCGGCGGTTCACACGCAGTCGCTCGCCGCGTCGATCTCCGCCCGTTCCGCCCGGGCGCGGGGATTGGACTCGGGATAGAGGAACGCGGCGAACAGGGCGTTCATCGTCGGCATGATGACGTAGTGCATCGCCGTCACCAGAAACGCCGTGGTGCACAGCAGTTTGAACCAGATTTGCAGCGTGCCGCTGTCGTTCATCACCGGCCAGTCGGCCGGCAACGTGCGTCTCGTCACCCAATCGACGCCGTACACCAACGCGAGCAGCGGCGGGTAGACGCCCAACCAAGTCACGAGAATCCGTTTCCATCCGGGCGGCGAAGGAGGCGAAGCGGGGTCGGCCATCGGCGAACGACTCGAGGATCAGTGATGAAAACGGCGCGGGACGCGGGCGGGGGAGCATAGGACCGCCGAGGCGATAGGCTGCGTCGGTTTCTCGCGTCCCGTCGAACTTCCGCCATGTCCCCCGCCCCGTTCGCCGCCGCCCTGTTGGCGTTCGCTTTGGCGTTCGCTCCGATCGCCGATTCGCCGGTCGAATCGACGGGGAAACTGGCGGAGATACAGGTCGTCGACGCCGTCACCGGGCGCGGCGTGCCGCTGATCGAGTTGGAAACGACGCACGGCGTGCAGTTGGTCACGGACAACGCCGGCCGGGCCGCGTTCGCCGAGCCGGACCTGTTCGGCACGGAGGTCTGGCTGTCGGTTCGCGGACACGGGTACGAGGTGAAAGCGGACGGGTTCGGCTATCGGGGCGTCCGCGTCACGCCCGACCCCGGCAAGCCGGTCACGGTACGGGTGGACCGCGAGCTGCCCGCGGAGCGCATCGGTCGCCTGACCGGCGCCGACCGCTGGCGGGACAGCGCTCTGCTGGGGCACGACGTGCCGCCCGCCCTCAACGGCCGCGTCGTCGGGCAGGACAGCGTGCAGGCGGCGTTTTATCTGAACCAGATTCAATGGTTCTGGGGCGACACCTCGCGGAGGAACTATCCGCTGGGCCTGTTCCGCACCGCCGCGGCGACGACCCCGGTTGCCAAGGAACTGACCACGGCGGACGATCTTTTAAACGCCCTGCGATACGACTATCGCACGGACAACGGGGGGTTCGTCCGGGCGGCGATCCCGTTGCCGGATCGGCCGGAGGGGGTGGTGTGGATCGACGGTCTCTGCGTCGTCCCGGACGAGACGGGCCGGGAGCGATTAATCTGTCATTATTCGAGGCGGGAAGGGTTGGCGAGGGAACTCGACCACGGCGTCGCGATCTGGGACGACGAGGCCCGCGAGTTCCGCTCCGCCTCCGTGCTGCCGACCGCCGAGCGCTGGCGGCATCCGAAGACGCACCCGATCCGCTATGAAGCGGACGGGCGGGACTGGTTGCTGTTCGGCGCCCCGATGCCGAACGTGCGCGTCCCGGCAACGCTGGCCGCGGTCCTCGACCCGGATCAATACGAAGCGTTCACCCCCGAGATGCCGGAGGGAACCCCGGACGCGGCTCCGGTCTGGCGTTGGCAGCAGGAGGCTCCGCCGATGGACTCGAAGCGGGAGCGGGAACTGGTCGACGCCAGCCGCTTGAAGCCGGAACACGCCCGATTTCTGCCGGCCGACGCCGCGAACCCGGACGACCGCGTGCAGCTCCACAGCGGCACGGTGCGGTGGAACGAGTATCGCCGGAAATGGGTTTTAATCGCCGGGCAGATCGGCGGCACGTCGCATCTGGGCGAAGTCTGGTACGCCGAGGCCGACGACCCCGTCGGGCCGTTCGAGACCGCCGTGAAGATCGCCTCCCACGACCGGCAGACCTTTTATAACGTCTGTCAGCACTCGTTCCTCGACGCGGCGGACGGTCGCCTGATCGCGTTCGAGGGCACCTTCACCCGCGACTTCTCCGGCAATCCGGTGAAGGCGCCGCGGTATGAATACAACCAGGTCCTCTACCGGCTCGACTTGGACGATCCGGCGTTGAAGGCCGCACAGGTCGCCCCGTAACGGTGAATTGCCAGCCCGACGCGCGAGCGTCGGAAGTGCGTCGTTTGATTCAATCAACTTGTCCGACGGCTGCGCCGACGGCCGACGCTCGCGCGTCGGGCTGGTATTTTGTTACGAGCTGCGAGTGCCGCGGTAGACCATGCCGTGCTCGGTCTTCGCCTTGCGGGCCAGGGTGGGCAGGGCGGCGTCGTAGCCGAGCACGATCAGCGCGTCGCCCGCGGCGAGGATCGAATCGCCGGACGGCCGACGCAGCACCTCCTCCGCGGCGCCGCCGTCTGCGGCGTGGCGGTGCAGGGCGACGACGAGGAACCCGATCCCGCCGGCCGCCTCGACTTCGGACAACGTCGCTCCGACGAGATCCGAGCCGGGTTCCAGTGTGAATTCGTTCATCTTCAAGCCGATCCGGGCGAGTTCGTCCCGCAGATCGGCCCGGCTCTCGGCGTGCGTCAGCAGGTCTTCGGCGCTGGGCCGGGTGATGAGGGCGGCGATCTTGCCGGCGCCGATGCGAGCCGGCAGCACCACGCGGTCCGCCCCGCTGCGACGCAATTTCTTCTCGCTGGCCGGGTTCTCCGCCCGCGCGATCACGCGAACTGCGGGGCTGACGCCGCAGGCCGTCAGGGTGATGAACACGTTGAGCGCGTCGTCCGGCAGCACGGTGGCGAGGGTTCGGGCCCGCATCACGCCGGCGGCGATCAGCGTTTCCTCCACGGTCGCGTCGCCCAGCACGACCAGCAGCCCGGCTTCCTCGGCGGGGGCGAGGCGGGACTCGTCGTTATCCACGATCACGAACGGCGTGCCGGCCTCCGACAGTTCGTCGCATAAAATCTTCCCGACCCGGCCGTACCCGCAGACGATCGTGTGGTCGGTCAGTCGTTCAATCCCCTTGGTCATCCGCCGCCGTCCGAGAAGATGATTCACTTGGCCTTCCGCCAGGGCCTGCACGACCCCGCCGATGAGGTACAGCCCGCTGGTGGTGCATACGAGGATCACCGCCGCGGTGAACAGCCGCAACCCGGGGCGCTCGGAAAGGTCGTTCACCTCCCCGTAGCCGACCCCGAACACGGTGATGACCACCATATAAAATGAGTCCACCCACCCCCACCCCGCGGACTTATAGCCGACCACGGCGAAGCCGCAGGTCGCCAGAACGAACCCGATGCCAGTGGCGATGGTGCGTGCGGGGCGGGTCAAAACGGGGATCCGTCCGTTTCAAGCGGCCGGCGGGGGATCGTCCAGCAGGAATCGTGCGGCTGCATGCCGATATGCGGGTAATATTCCCGAGCCGCGGGGGCGGCGAGGAGAATTAGCGTCGTCTGCAACCCGGCCGCTTCGTGGGTGCGGCGGAGCAGTTCCCGGCCGATCCCCCGGCGTTGAAACGCCGTATCGACCGCCAGATCCGCGAGATACGTGCAGCGGGCGTAATCCGTCAGCGCCCGCGAGACGCCCGCCAATCGCCCGTCGCAGCGGGCGGTCAGCACCACGTCCGCGTGTCGCAACATTCCGGCCATCACGGCCACATCGTCCACCGGGCGGCGTTCGGCCAGCGTCGACCGGTGCAGCAGGTCGACGAACTCCTCGACGGTTAAATCGGGTTCCAGCGCGTACGTAATCTCCGCCGCCGGTTCGCTGATCGAATCCATTCCCGCTTCAGCTTTCTCGAATAAAATGCGGGGCGAAGCTGCGAACCTCTTTGCCGTTGAGCACATGCACCGTCCGCAGGCGTTCGATCGTCGCGGCGCCCATTCGGCTCAGCGGGACGTGCACCAGTTTCTTCTTATATTTGCGGGCCAGGCGACGGAAGCCGGCGCCGGGGGGCGCGTCGCTTAACACGGCGACGTGCTTCTCCTCCGCATAGAGACAGGCGCCGGCCAGCAGGCGTTCCTCCAGCGTGTCGCAGAAGTTCAGTCGCGGGTCGTGCCAGACGTCCACCATCGGCCGCGGGGGGAACAGGAACAGGCACCCGCCGTAGGTCGCCCGAGCGATGCCCGGGCCGATTAAATCGTCCTTCCAATCGCTGGCGAACAGGGCCAGCGTGGATTCGTCCGCGTGCTCCGCCTGCCAGGTGATCCGCCAGGGATAATCGCGGGGGTCGGCGGGGCTGTCGAACAGCATGAGAACGCTGTCGATCCCGCCTCGCACCGGCGGCATCACTTTGACGTAGAGATCGCCCGTGTGCCAATTGCGGAGCGTCTCCCGAATATCGAGGCCGTCCCGCAGACTGGTGGAGAACTTCTCGCTGCGGGCCAGGTCGGAGCCGATCAGCTTGAGCGCCACGTCCTTCACATGTGTGCGGAAGCTCTCGATCTTGCGATCCTCCGGCGGATAGCTGCATTGGCGGAAGGGGTTCCAGCGCTGCTTCCAGTGCTGTTTATCGATCTCCGGCGGGCGACGGTTCAGGTCGATCGTCCGCCAGGTCGTCGGCGGGCCGGGCAGGCGATTGACGGCGTCGCAGACCTCCCCGTCGGGCAGTTGCACCCGGTTCGGCCCGAACTTCATCACGCGGAAGGGCGTCTCTTCGGAGATCACCCCCGGCCGCGGGATATAATCGCGGGCCGTTTCCATCAGGTGCACGGCGAAGGCGTCCCCGAAGATCTGCTTCGCCGCGACCGCGAGCGTATACAGGTCCGGCGTGAGCCGACGTTCGATGAGGGACAGGTTGCGGACGTAGCGGAAATAGGTCGCCATCAGCTTCGGCGTGACGGGCCGCGCCCGCTTGCCGTGCTCGGCGACGTAGCGATCCCGCGCTTCCAACAGCAACGTCTTCACGCCGTCGACGGACAGGCTTTCGTCCGGGTCCAACTCCGCCCGGGCGCGTTCGTACAGCGCCGTGACGTACGGCAGTTCGCCCAAACAAAAGGCCAGCGTGCGGGGGGCGACGCTATAGACGTCCGGCTCCTCGACGTGGTCGTCCTCCCTCGGGTCGGCGACTTCGCGATACGCCTCGCGGACCCACGGCCACTCCGCGAAGGGGACGGGAAAGAAGATGCGGTCGTAGACCCGTTCGAGCTGTCGCAGCCGGCCGGCCATGTGTTTGCAACGCTCGGCGAACTGCCCGGTCGGACGCGGCAGAGCGGGCAGCACCGCGGCGGCGTAGCGGGCGGCGGCGGTGCGTTTGAGGGCGTACGGGTCCGGCGCCGACAGGGCGAACGGCTCGTAGCGGTCTGTTTCCAGATCGATAAACGACCGCGACAGATGCTCTCCCACCGCCCCCCGCACCGCGGCGACGATCGGCTGGCAGGGGTCCACGGGCACGAACGACACCCGGGGATCGCCCTCCGGGTCGTCGTCTTCCCCGGCGAACCCGATGCTGCCGTCGGGACGATCCACATAGGACCAATCCCGCGGCTCGACCTGCACCACGGCGCTGATCGCCGGCAGGTGTTGGACGGCCTCTTCCAGTCCCGCCCGAAAGCTGGGCGGCAGCGGCACGGCGAGGCATTCGAAGGCGTTCTCGACGCCCCCCTCGCTGCCCGGCACCCCGTCGAGCATCGCCTGCCGCACGGCGACGGCGAAGTCCCCGCTGCCGTTGACCACCGGGTAGGCGGTGATCTTCGGCGAGAGCTTGAACACCCCCGCGGCGGGGTCGCTCAGTCCGTCTTCAAACGCTTCGGCGGGGGGCGGCGCATCCGTCATTCCGGGATCGTAACGTCGGCAGGCGAGCAGGGGGCGTCAGCCCCCTGAGCGGTGTTTCAGTCGATCAGGTTCGGAACGCTCAGAGGGCTGACGCCCTCCGCTCGCCGGCTACTTCGCGTAATCGTCCAACAGCACGCCAAACACTTCGACCTGCTCCTTGTACGCCGGATCGGCGGCGAGGTTCTCGTCTTCGTTCGGGTCGGCCTCGTGGTCGTAGAGTTCCTCCGAACCGTCGCCCCAGCGGGTGAACCGCCAGCGCTGGGTCCGCACGCTGTAGGCCATGCCGCCGTCCTTCGCGCGACGCCGCACCTGGGTGTAGGCCGGGCGGTCCCACTCCGCGTTCGGGTTCTCCAACAGCGGGACCAGCGAGACGCCCGCCAAGTCGTTCGGCGCCTGCTCCTTCAAACCGGCCAACTCGGCGACGGTGGGATAGAGATCGAGGAACTCCACGACCCGTTTGCAGGTCGCCCCCGCGCTCTGTCCCCGGTCCGTCTGCCCCGGGACGGCGACGATCATTGGGGCCGCGGCGGAGCGTTCGTAGAGGCTCTGCTTCTTCCACAGGCCCTTCTCGCCGAGGTGATAACCGTGGTCGCTCCAGAACACGACGATCGTGTTCTCCGTCTGGCCGGCGTCGTCCAGGGCGTCCAACAGGCGGCCGACGTTGGCGTCGAGGAAGGTGACGGAGGCCAGATAGGCCCGTTTGCTGTCGTCGGCCTGCTCCTTCGTCACGCCGAGCCAGGGGTACGGCCGGGTGAACGCGGTCGCGGCGTCCGGCACGCCGGCGGGCTGGCCGTCGAACGGCGGCACGGTCACGCTGCCCGGCGGGTACGGTTCGAAGTGCGGCTTGGGGGCGACGTAGGGCGAATGCGGACGATAGAAGCCGGCGGCGATAAAGAAGGGTTTGTCGGGGCGTTCGCTCAGATATTCTTTCATCAACGCGACCGCCCCGACGGCGACGAGGCCGTCGGTGTGTTCGACGTCCGTGCCGTCCGCCTCCAACACGCTCATGCTGCTGCCGAGACCCCGCTTCGGCGTGTAGTTGGTAATGAGTCCCTCCTCGGCAATATCCCGGCCGGCGGGGTTGACGACGCGATTCCAACTCGCCGGATCGTCCAGCCCGTCGGTACCGATATCGCCCGGGTTGCCGTAATGATAGACCTTCCCGACCCGGGCGGACCAATAGCCGTTGTTCTTAAAGAGCTGCGGCAGGGTGACGGCGTCCGGCGCCGCGTCCCGCACGGAGGTACTGAGGTCGTACACGCCGAGCGTATCCGGCCGCAGGCCGGTCAGCATGGAGATCCGTGACTGATTGCACTGCGGGTATTGGCACTGGGCATTTTTGAAGGAGACCGCTCGCTTCCGCAGGCGATCGAGGTTCGGCGTGACCACGCCTGGATTGTCGAGGCAATTCGTCAGGTCGTCGGCGCAGATCAGCAGCACATTGGGCCGCTTTTGCTCTTGCTCCGCGGCGGGAGCGACGGGCGACCCGCAAAGCAGGGCGAGGAGGAGGGCGCCAAAGACGCGGCGGAGCGAGCGAACGGACATGGGCGAGCCTGCGAGCGAGGGGGGCCGCCAGCCTACGCGGACGCCGTTGCCCCTTCACCCATCGACCGATTCACCCCTCGACCGAGCGTCCCGGACGCTTCAAGCGTCCGGGACGCTGCATCAGTCAGCCCGCTTTAGTTCGCCGCGTAGTCGTCCAGCAGACCGGCGAGTTCCTCGACGGTCTCCGCATGGGCGGGATCGGCGGCGAGGTTCTCGTCCTCGTTCGGGTCGGCGTCGTGGTCGTAGAGTTCGGTCGCACCGTCGCCCCAGCGGACGAACCGCCAGCGTGCATTGCGCACGCTGTACCCCATGCCGCCGTACTGCTTGCTGCGTTGGGTCTGCGTGTACGCCGGGCGGTCCCAGTCGGCGGAGGGGTTCTTTAATAACGGGGCGAGCGAGACGCCTTCCAACCGCTCCGGCGCTTTCTCCCCCAAGCCGGCGAGGTCGGCGAGCGTCGGGTAGAGGTCGATGAACTCCACCGGCCGTTCGCAGGAGCCGCCGTCGTCCGTCACGCCGGGGGCGGCGACGAGCATCGGCGCCTTGGCGGACCGCTCGTAAAGGCTCGTCTTTTTAAACATTCCTTTCTCGCCGAGGTGATAACCGTGGTCGCTCCAGAACACGACGATCGTGTTTTCCGTCTGGCCGGCGTCGTCCAGCGCGTCCAGCAGGCGGCCGACGTTGGCGTCGAGGAACGTGACGGAGGCGTAATAGGCCCGTTTGCTGTCGTCCGCCTGCTCCTTCGTCACGCCGTACCAGGGGTACGGTTTGATGCGGGAGACGGCCGCGTCCGGCACGCCGGCGGGCTGGCCGTCAAAGGGCGGCACGGTCACGGAGCCTTTGGGATACGGCTCGAAGTGGGCCTTCGGGGCGACGTACGGGCAATGCGGGCGGAAGAAGCCGGCGGCGATAAAGAAGGGTTTGTCCGGGTTCTGATTGAGGTGCTCCGTCATCAACGCCTCGGCCCCGACGGCGACGAGGCCGTCGGTGTGTTCGAGGTCCGTGCCGTCCGCTTCCAGCACGCTCAGGCTGCTGCCCAGTCCGCGGCGGGCGGTGTAGTTGATAATCAAGCCCTCCTCCGCTTTATCCCGGCCGGCGGGGTTGATCACGCGGTTCCAGCTCTCCGGATCGTCCAGCGAATCGGTGCCGATATCGCCCGGGTTGCCGTAATGATAGATCTTGCCGACCCGGGCGGTGAAATAGCCGTTCTTTTTGAACAACTGCGGCAGGGTGACGACGTCCGGCACGGCCTGGCGAATCGGCGTCCCGTTGCCGTAGATGCCGGTGGTGTCCGGCCGCAGGCCGCTCAACATGCTGCTGCGGGACGGGTTGCACAGCGGGTATTGGCAATAGGCCCGCTCGAAGGTGACGGCCCGCGTTCGCAACCGATCGAGGTTCGGCGTGACCACGCCGGGTTCGTCGAGGCAACTGGTCAGATCGTCCGCACAGATCAACAGCACGTTCGGCCGCTCGGCCGCGGCGGCGGGAACGGCGAACAGCAGGGCGCCCAACAGCAGGGCGAACGGGCGGAGCGACATGGGCGAACTCGCGGGACGGGACGAACGATCCCGTCAGCGTACGCCGATGCGTCTCCCGGTTCATCCGCCGACGGCTTCACGCCCGCCGCCGGCGTTACTCCCCGCGGACGACGGTCACCTTCAAGCCGAAGTGCTCGCCGACCTTCACCGCTTCGCCGATCGCGTGTTTGCGGTTGGCCACGTACAGGTCCAGCGGCGCGCCGCAGTCTTTGTCGAAGCTCAGCAAGGCGCCGGGGACGAGATTGCGGATCGTCGCCAGCGGCACGCGCTTCTCCGCCAGACGCACCGTCACCGGCACCGGCAGGCGAGCCAGGCGGGCGGGGAACGGCGGGCGGGCGAGCGTGGCGGACATCCCTCCTCTTATCGGCGCCATGCTCCGAAGGGTTGAACGGCGGTCCGGGCGGGGGCTCGTTGGGGGCTCGTTGGGGTCTCGACGCCGTCGGCGGGCAGACGACTCCGCGGTCGTCCCGTACACTGCGGGGGACGACGCCTCCCGGCGCGTCGCCGTCTCGTTCGATCTGACCCCCGGCCCCCGGATCTCGCATGGACTTCGCCCTCCCGGACGACCCGCGCGGGTTCATGAAGCTGTGGGGGGCGGTGCACGTCGTCCGCAAAACGCCGTTCCGCCTGTTTACGTTCGGGGCGACCAAGCTGCCGTACAAGCTGGCGCTGGAACCGAAGCAGCGGGGGGAGCCGGTCGGCGTGGTCGAGGGAGAGATCACCGTCGACCGCCCCACGATCATCACCCCCGGCAACGCCGGGCCGCAGTTCCGCGGGTTCTTCTCGAACGCCGAGGAGGACGACGGCCCCTCCTTCGACCCCGGCCACGGCTACGACGACGGCTATCCCAATAGCCCCGGCGGCGGCGACCCGTGGGACGGAGCGATGGGCGACGACGAGGACGGCGAGGAAGTCGTCCGCTTCCTGATGAGCCGCGGCGTGAAGTTCGGCGATCTGAAGCTCGGCCATCGCCGGCTCAAACGCGGCGTCATCGCCCGCAGCCCGGAGCGGGTCGTCGAGCAGTTGAAGGACGAAATCCTGGACGAAGACGACCGCACCGCGATCCTCGTCGCCCCGCACGGTCTGGGCGGCGTGGCCCTCGTCCGCTACGCCGCGGAGTGCATCATGGACAGCGCCCCGGGCAACATCGGCGAGATGCGCGAACGCGGCTTCCTCTCATGAACGAGTCCCCCGCAGACGCCGCAGAGACCCGGCTCACCGCGATCGAAACCGCGTTGACGCACCTACAACACGAACTGAGCCAGATGCACAGCGTGCTGCTGGCGCACACTCAAGAGTTGGCGGGACTGAATCGGCGCATTGAAAAATTCGAGGGACGGCTGGAACGCCTCTCCGAGGAGCCGGAGGACAGCGATCCCCGCGCCCACAAACCGCCGCACTATTGATGGCCGGCGTTGCGTTTCAGACCGCCGTCGATACTAACCCGACGCGTCAGCGAGGGATTCGATCCTTCGACAAGGTTCGCCCTCGCTGACGCGTCGGGTTAGTGAATCGCCACGAATAGCCTCTCCGATGCCCGCCGCAATCGAGACGGAACGCCTGCTGCTCACCCCGTTCGAGCCGGGAGACGCCCCGCGGTTGATCGCCTTGGATGCCGACCCGGAGGTCGTGAAGTACGTCTCCCTCGGCCCGTTCACCCTGCCGGCGCCGGAGCGGTATGAAGAAGAGGTGCTGCCGCGGTTCCTCGCCCATGCGGACGACCCGGCGCTCGGTTTTTGGCGTGTGCACGTCAAAGAGAGCGGTTCAAAATGCGCCGCCCCCGGCCCGTTCGCCGGGTGGGTGTTGTTTCGCCCGGTGGGGGAGGCGACGTGGTTTGAGCACGTCGCGGAGTTAAACCTCGATCCGACCCTGCCGGAGTTGGGCTACCGCTTCGCCCGCCCCTATTGGGGACAGGGTTATGCGACGGAGGCGGCCCGGGCCGTCAGCGAGAACCGCGGCCCCGCGGTCGCGATTCGGCAGGAGGAGAACGTCGCCAGCGGCAACGTGCTGGAGAAGTGCGGGCTGAAGTTCGTCCGCACCTTCCAACTCCCCGGCGTGGGAGCGAAGACGGCGCTGCACGTGCGGGAGGGGTAGGAGACTCCCCTCGCCCCTTTTTAGGGGAGAGGGGCTGGGGGTGAGGGGACGTTCCCCGC
>NZ_WTPX01000082.1 GCF_013036045.1 Alienimonas chondri | reverse complement strand
CGGGGGCGGGGGGGGGGGCAGGGAAGCGATCGGTGGGCCGGCATCCTAAGCCCCGCCGCGGCCGCCGGCCACGGCGTGACCGGCGGCTTCGCGGAGGCCGGCGGACCGCGAATGCGTTCCGCGCGACACCGACGCGCCCGAACGATCGACGGGCGGGCTGAACCGGCACGGCCGCGACGACCGACTCAACCGGTACGTCCCGACCGGGCCTCTCCGCCCCGGCTTCCGCCGGCGAGGCGGGGGTTCCGGTCTCTCCAAGTCTTTGTCGCTCCCGGGAAATCCGCCGCTATGTCTGCCCAACCCGCCCGGCTGCACCGCCCCGACGACGCCCAGTCTGCACCCCAGTCCGGGGGAACCGTGGGCGGACGTCGGTTAGGCCGCGGATTGAACGCCTTGCTCGGCGGACACCGCGAATCCGCCCCGGCCGTCGCTGCTCCCCCGGAAGACGCCGAGGGCGGGGCGATCAGCGTCGAGTTGATCGAACGCAATCCGTTCCAGCCTCGGCAGGACTTCGCCGAGCCGGAGCTGAAGGAACTCGCCGAGAGCATCACCCGGCACGGCGTGCTCCAGCCGTTGCTGGTCCGGGAGGTGAACGGCGAGTACCAACTGATCGCCGGCGAGCGCCGCCTGATGGCCGCCAAGCGGGCGGGCCTGGAAACCGTTCCCTGCCGCGTGCTGGCACTGGGGGACAAGGAGGTCTGCGAAGCGGCGATCGAGGAGAACATCAAGCGGAAGGATCTGCACCCGCTCGAAAAGGCGAAGGCTTTCCGCGACTACCTCGACCGCTTCGGGGGCACGGTCGAGGCGCTGGCCAAGAGCCTCTCCGTCAGCCGTCCGGCGGTCTCGAACCTGCTGCGGCTGCTCGATCTGGAGCCGGCCGTCGCGGCCGCGCTGCGGGAGGAAAAGATCTCCGCCGGCCACGCGCGGGCGCTGCTGGCGCTCAGCGGCGCCGATCAGGTCGCGGCGATGGCGCTGGTCATCGAAGGCGGCCTGACGGTCCGGGCCGCGGAGAAACTCTGCCGCGACCAGGCCTTCGAGCGGGACGCCCAGACCGCCGCCGCGGACGCCGAAGCCGCCGGCCTGACCGCCCCCGTGCACGTCGACGATACGGCGGACGAGGAGGAAGCCGGCCCCGAAGCGATCGCCGGCGCCATTCGCCCCCAGGAGGAATCGCCCGAGGAGGAGGAGGAGAAGCTGTTCGTCGATATGCCGACCGGCGAGGCGGCACCGACCAGCGAGCCGGACCTCAAAGTGTTCGACGCCTCCGACGAATCGAACCCGGATCAGTCGAATCCGGAGCAAGCCGCGGACGCCCCGAAAGCGGACGCAAAGGCGCTCACCCCGCACCTCGAAAGCGTCCGCGACGGCCTGCGGGACCAACTGGGCGTGCCGGTCGAGATCGTGCTGCGGGGCGCCGAGAGCGGCCAGATCCGCCTGAGCTTCGCCGACAACGACGCCTTCGAAAGCCTGCTGAAGAAGCTGCGGGCCGCGTGAGGTTCGCCGAGGGGCGAACGGTCCGTCGATGGATGAACAGGCTCCGGGGCGATCTCCCTCGATCGCCCCGGAGCCTTTTGGTGTCTGAACTCCTCCTGCTGTTGTTCGCGGGACTCGCCGCGGCGACGACCGCGGCGGCATCGATCACAGCGCTTCAGGTGGGTACTGGACGATGCGGAACCGCTGCGGTCGCGTGGGGCCTGCCGGCCGCGGCGCTTTCGCCCTGGTGGATTGGGTTCCCCTTGGAGCTGATCGGGAGTCCGCTGTCCTACGGCCTGATCAGCGGTCTGATGTTGGGCGTCGCCCCGTGGGCGGCGACCGCGTGCCTCCCGTGGCAGATCGCGGGGGCGTGGCTGGTGAAAACGGAACGTCCCCCGGCGCTCGCGACGAGTCTGCGGATCACCGCGACCGCAATGGCCCTGACGCAGATCGCGGCGTACGTGCCGGTGTATGCTCAAACATTCATGGGAGTGTTCGGCGGGTAAACGCGAACCGGCACTCGCATCGACCTGTCCGCCCCCCCGGGGTACGATCCCCGCACGTCTCGGGACGTAGCTCAGCCTGGTAGAGTGCCTGCTTTGGGAGCAGGAGGCCGCAAGTTCGAATCTTGTCGTCCCGATTTCGCCGCGCTGCACCTCAAATTGTGAGGCAGGGCGGATTGCGGTTGGAGGTCGCGTCCATACGCGAGGCCGGCGTCGAGTCGCTCGGCCGTCGCCGTGGTGGATGAAAGCCGATCGACGTAGATTGTCTGCGGGTCGGGCTTCTCCGGGACCATGGGGGTCTCCGGAACCGTGGACGTCGAGCCGTCCGTGGATCAAGACGCGGCGCCCCCGGGATCGGCCGCGGGCCGGTTTCCCCTCCACGGATCGAACCGCTCGCCAAGGCGATCCGCTGGCTTCGACCGTGAAGGGGGGGCAAGCCCGAACTGCTTGCGAGCACGATGATCGACGGCTCGGACAACTTCGACGCCGTCAAATCTCAGAGCCGGCGGGAACAAGCCCCGCGGACGGTCGAGGAGCGGCGGATCGGCGACGCGCCGGGACTGTCGCCGTGCGTTGACGTCCACAAACGGCGACGGTGTCGCCCGCCGTTGACGCCCCCCGCTTTATTTCGCGATTCTGGAATTCTGCTCGAAAATATTCGAGAGTCTCAGGCGTGGATTTTGCCTGTCAGGATAGGCCGAAAGTGATGCAGTCGGGGCGGCGGAAACGAATGGGTATTCGTTCCGGCACGACGCGTGCATGTCTGCCATAACAGCCTGGGCGGACGGCACGAAACGCCGCCCAGGTCGCCACGGCAACGCCCTCTCCTTCGAGTCCGCCTGCCCGTCCGTGGTTCGGGACGCGGACCCTGTTGAAAGCACTTTTGTCATGTCGCGCTCCAACTGCAAGCTGCTGACAGTCGCCGGCCTTGTCGCCGCCTTGGCGGCGGCGGACACCGCCTTCGCCGGGAAGGTCGCCGGGGACCGTCTCCGCCCTGGCTCCGGGTTCCACAATCGGCACGCCGCGACGAGCCCCTCCGCCCTGACCTTCCCCCGGGTGCAGTCGAATTGGGCGGCTCCCCAGCCGGCGCGGCCGTTCTTCTCGCAGACGGGAACCCCGGCCTATACGCCGCAGGTCGTGCACCGGCCGACGTACGCCACTCAGCCGCGGGTCGTGTACTCGCAGCCCGCCCGGACGATCACGCCGCAGCCGCGGGTGGTGTACTCGTATCCGGCTCGTTCGATCTCGACCGCGGCGCCGGTCGTGGCGGCGCCGCCCGCGGCCCCGGCCCCGCGGGTGTCGAGCGCGCCGGTCGTCGTCCCGCGGTGACATGCCCGAGGTGACGCCGCCACGCGGCGTCTCGGAAACGGAGTTCCCCGTCGCGGCGGGGCGGGGGCAATGCACGCCACCCCGCCCCGCCGTTCGCGTTGATGCGTGCAATTTCTTTCCCCGATCCGCCGTTCCCCCGTTCCGAGATTCTCATGTCGTACCTCACTCCCGCCGCCTCCGGCACGCCGCCGCCCGCCAAGTCCGAGATTCCCACGGGCTTCGACGCCTTGGCGCTCCTCCGCCCCCCGCTGCCGCGCCCCACGCCGTCCGAATCGCACTCCGAGAGGGGTGCGGAGTTCGGGGACATGGCGGAGAACGCTCTGCTCTTTACGCTCGTCACCGCGATACTGGTCCCCGGGCTGGTCGCCTTCACGGCTCTGCTGATCTGGTTCTGGTACTGGTAACCGCTGGTCGGCACGATCCGCCGGGGACGCGTCCGGTTCGCCCGCCCCCCGGCGGAGTTTTAAGATGCCGCCCCCCTTCCACCCGTCCGCCTCGATCTCCTCCGCCGCGGCGTCATGCCTATGACCGATCCGACGGACGGCGCCGCCCCGGGGCGGCGGGAGATCGACGACGCCCTGTTCCGGTTCGTCGCCGAATCCACCTACGACTGGGAGAGTTGGCACCGGTCCGACGGCGCCCTCGTGTGGGTGAACGGGGCCGTGGCGCTGATGACCGGGTACGACGTGGATGAGTGCCTCGCGATGCCGGAGTACCCGCTGCCGATCGTGGACGAGCGAAACCACGCCCTCTGGCGGGAGATCCTCGCCGACGCCAAGGCCGGCCGCTCGGGGAACGATCGGGAGTTCCGCGTCACGACCCGTGGCGGCGATTCGCTCTGGATGGCGGTTTCGTACCAGCCGATGGCCGACGACGCGGGGCGGCGGCTGGGGTTTCGCACCAGCGTGCGGGACATCACCGAGCGACAGAGTATGAAGGAGGAACTGGCTCGGCAGAACGACCTGCTCGAACGCCGCCTCCGCGAACAGACCGCGAAAGTCGCCCGGCTGGAGCGGACCCGCGCCAGCATGGAGAAGCTCGCCGCGGTCGGAGAATTGGCCGCCGGCGTCGCTCATGAGATCAACAACCCCCTCGCCGGCATCCGCAACGCCTTCGCCCTGATCCGCGGCGGCCTCGATCCGGGCCACCCTCATTACGACCTGCTGGATTTGGTCGACGGCGAGATCGAGCGGGTGGCGGGCATCATCCGGCAGATGTACCAACTCTATAACCGGTCCCCGCCGCAGGCGGCGGACATCTCGGTCGAGAAGGTCGTCGGCGACGTGTTCTGCCTGCTTGGCCCGACCGCCGAGCGCTACGGCGTACGGCTGGAAGTCAGCAGTCTCGGCGACGCGGCGGACGGCACGCCCGCGAAGCTGCCGAAGAACGAATTGAAGCAGGTTCTCTTTAACCTCGTCCGCAATGCCGTCCAAGCCTCCGAACGCGGCGGCGAGGTCCGTGTGGAGGTCGGCGCGGAAGCCTCGACGGTCGAGATCGCCGTCGTCGACCGGGGGACCGGGATCGACGCCAAAACGCTGCCGCGGATCTTCGAGCCGTTCTTCAGCACGAAAGGACAACTAAAGGAGGGGATGGGCCTGGGCTTGTCCGTGACGCAGAACCTCATCGCCGCGATGGGCGGGGAAATGACTTGCGCCACGGAACTCGGCGAAGGCACGACGTTCCGCGTCACGTTGCCTCGTTATGCCGCGGACGTTGGTGCAGACGATACCGGCGCCGCGGACGCCGATGCAGCGGAAGCCGATGCAGCCCGAGGGGGAGCGTGATCCCATGGGCGGCCGCATTCTCATCGCGGACGACGAGCCGCTGTTTCGCACCACGACCGCGAAGCTGCTGGAACAAGCGGGCTATGAATGCGTGTGCGTCGCGGACGCCCACGCGGCGATCGAAAAGCTGCGTGCGGAGCAGTTCGATCTCGTCCTCTCCGACCTGAATATGCCGGGGAACCTGAAGTTAGAGCTGCTGCGGGATCAACAAAAACACCGCCGCGGCGTGCCGATCGTCGTGGTCACCGGCGTGCCGAGCCTGCCGACGGCGATCGACAGCATCCGGTTGGGGATCACCGACTATCTGCTCAAGCCGGTCAAATTAGAGGATTTGCTGGCCAGCGTGCGGAGGGCGTTGAAGGGCGCCCGCGGCGAACGCGACGCTCCCTTGCCGCCCGGGGAGGGGGCGGACCTGTCGGCGCTGTTCCCCAACCTCGTCGGCGCCAGCCCGAAGATGCGCGAGTTGTTCGAGGTCATCGAGCGAGTCGCGCCCACGAAGACCAACGTCTTAATTACCGGCGAGAGCGGCACCGGGAAAGAAGTCGTCGCCCAGGCCATTCACCGCCGCTCCCAACGACCGGACGGCCCGTTTCAAATTATCGACTGCACCGCGGTGCCGGAGTCGCTGTTCGAGTCGATGCTGTTCGGGCATGCGAAGGGCTCGTTTACAGGCGCCGTAAAAGACTCCGAAGGATTGCTGAAGCAGGCCGACGGCGGTACGGCGTTCTTTGATGAATTAGGAGAGTTGCCGCTGCCGCTTCAAGCCAAGTTATTACGGGCGGTGCAGCAGCAGACCTTCACGCCGGTCGGCTCGCAGAAATCGGTTTCGGTCGATACCCGGTTCGTCTGCGCCACCAACCGCGATCTCGCCGCGGAGGTCGGAGCCGGGCGTTTTCGACAGGACTTATACTATCGGCTCGGCGTGATTCATATTGAACTGCCGCCCCTCCGCGAGCGCGGCGACGACGTGCGACTCTTGGCGGAGCGCTTTTTGAAACGCCTCAAACCGGAGGACAGCCCTGTTCGCGGCTTTTCCGAAGCCGCCGTGGAGGCGCTGAGGCGCCATCGCTGGCCCGGGAACGTCCGCGAATTGCGCAACGTCGTCGAACGGGCCTTCGTCTTGGCACGCGGCGAATTGATCGAGCCGGCGGATTTTCCGGAGGAGGTGCGTCGCTCCCTCGCAGGGGAACGTTCGGACGGTCCGGCCACGGCTGGGGCCGTCCGGTCGTTAGAGCCGAACGAAACGGGCATCGAGTCGAGCGACGGAGCGCCGAGCGAGTCGGGATCGCTCCTTGAAGAAGAGGGCGCCGGCGTGCGGCTCACGTTCCCCACTGATCTCCCCAGAGACGAAGCGCTGCGGATCGCGGAGGAGCAGTATCTCGTTCATCTGCTCCGCGAGCACGACGGGAACGTATCCGCCGCGGCCCAGCACGCCGGTCTTTCCCGACAGGGGTTGCACAAGATTATTAAGCAACACGACATCGATGTTTCCAAGTTTCGCCGCTGACCGAACCCGCCGCGGCGCCGGTCGAGACAGTGCGAAACGAAGCTGTGGGGCGCGAAGAAGCGGCCCCGGGCGATTCTGCCGGCAGAATCGATGGTTCCGACGATCGAAATTCGGTTCAAGCGGCGCTCCGCGAACCGTGTCGTCGCCTCTATAGCATCGTCACGCTGGAGCCTGCGGGGCGGGATCCCTTTTCGGTCGGTTCCCCGTTTATTCAAGGAGGACCGTTACGAATAAGCGGCACGGTTCAAAGCTCACCGCCGAGGAGAGGTCGGCCCCGGCAGCGATTACGCGGCGGAGCCTCCGGCGAGTTCGGCGACCACCTTGCGGAGCGGAGCGATCCCCTCGCTGCGGATCTCGGCGAGCATCGCGTCGAATTGCGCCGGGTCGTCGCGGAGGGCGGGGAGCAGTTCCAGCCCCATCGTGACGATCCCCAAGTACGTCTTCACGTCGTGTCCGAGTTGCCGCCGGCGGTCTGGATCGGGGGGGGCGGGGAGGCTCATCAGCACGGTCGTCCTTGGGGGCGGGGGCGTCGGTCCGGCGACGCCCCCGTGAGGATGGCGGCGTCGGCCTTCCCCTTCAAGGTGACGGCGACGCGGGCCCCCGACTCGCTCCGTCTGCCGGACAGGTTGGAAACCTTTCTTACGATTCGGGCGGCCCGGCATCGTCTAAGACGGCGAACAGCTCCCTCAGGGCGGCGGGCTCGGCGGGCTTGACGAGGTGCCTGTCGAAGCCGGCCTCCGCGGTCCGGCGGCGGTCCTCCCGCTGGCCCCAGCCGGTCAGGGCGGCCAGCACGATGTCGCGGCCCCACGGCTCGTCACGGATGCGGCGGGCCGCCTCGTAACCGTTCAGGTTCGGCATCCCCAGGTCCATCAGCACCAGGGCCGGGCGGAACTCGGCGGCGGCGGAGACCGCCTCCAACCCGTCGTGGGCGGTGCGAACCTCGTGCCCCAGCATCTTCACCACCATCCCCAGCATGCGGGCGGCGGCCCGGTTGTCGTCCACGACGAGCACGCGGTACGTCCGGCCGACGGCGTGCTCCCCCGCCGCGTCGGACCCCGGTTCGGATCTGCGACGCGGGGTCGGCTCGAGCAGCGGCAAGCGCACACGGAACTCGCTGCCCCGCCCCTCTCCCCCGCTGTGGACGGACACCTCGCCCCCGTGCAACTCGACCAGCGACTTCACCATCGTCAGCCCGATTCCCAAACCCGCGTACCCTTCTTCGCCGCCGTCCCGTTCGAGCTGATTGAACATCCCGAAGATCGACTCCTGCTTCTCCGCCGGGATGCCGAGCCCGTTGTCCCGGACCGAGACGATCACTTCGCCCGCCCCCTGCGATCCGTGTCCGTCTGCCCCGTCTCCGCCTGACTCGGGCGCCGCGGCGGCGGCGAGGGAGAGGCGACCGCCGGGCGGGGTGTACTTGATCGCGTTGCCCAACAGGTTGGAGAAGACCTGGGCCAGCCGGGCGGCGTCGGCGTCGAGCGGAACGGGGTCTTCGGGCAGCGACAACGTGAACTCGTGCCGAGCCTCGTTCAGCGCGGGGCGGACCGCCTCGACGGCGCTCCGCACGACCTCCGCCAATTCGACCCGCCCGCGGCGGAGCTGGAGCTTGCCGCGGGTGATGCGGGAGACGTCCAGCAGGTCGTCGATCAGCCGGGTCATCTGCCGGGTCTGCCGCTCCATCGTCTCGCGAACCGCGGCGATCGCGTCGGGGGAGTCGCCGGCCAACCGCAGCACTTCCAGCCCGCTGCGGATCGGGGCCAGCGGGTTGCGCAGCTCGTGGGCGAGGGTGGCGAGGAACTCGTCCTTGCGGCGATCGGCCTCGGACAGGTTGGCGGCGACCTTCCGCAACTCGTCCTGCAGGAGTTTGACCTCGTGCACCTCCGTGTTGGAGCCGATCCACATGCCGATCCGCCCCGCCTCGTCCCGCATCGGCACCGCTCGGCTGAGGTGCCAGCGGTACTCGCCGTCGGCCCGGCGGAAGCGGTGCTCGAACTGGAACGGCTCCCCGGAGTCGACGCAGCGCTGCCAGGCCCGCACGTTCTCGTCCACGTCGTCGGGGTGGACGAACTGCAACCAGCCCCACTCCCGGATCTTCTCGAACGACAGGCCGGTGAACTCGCTCCAGATCGGGTTGAAGTAGTCCACCTCGCCGCTCGGGGTGGCGGTGAAGATCTTCTGCGGCATCGAGTCCATGAGGAACCGCAGCCGCTGCTCGCTCGCCCGCAGAGCCGCCGCGGAGCGGATTCTTTCGATGTGCGCCCAGGACCGCTCAGCGGCTTCCCGCACCAGACTGACCTCGTCGGCCGTCCAGTGACGAGGCTCGGCCTGGTGGACGGCCATCATGGCCCGCAGCCGTCCGTCGATGACGAGCGGACAGCAGATGATGGCCTTAATGCCGATCGAGCTAAACATGACGGCGCCGCCGTCGTCGGCCGGATCGAGTTCGGTGTCCACGTCTCGAATGACCAGCGTTCGCCCGTTCCGCAAGTCGGCTGCCGTCCGGACGCCGAAGAGGTCCAGGCTGTACGTGCCGGCGGTGGTCGCCGCGTCGGGCGCCCGCCAGTCGTCGCGGATGGTGAAGCGGTCGTTGTCGGGCTCCACGTCGGCATAGGCGCAGCGGGTGACCCCGAGGTGCTCACCGAGTTGCCGGGTCGCGGCGGTCATGACGGCGGCGGGATCGGCCTCCGCCCTCGTCGCCTCGCCCAAAGCGTCGAGGAACCGCAGGCGTTCCTCGCTCTGTCGCAGGTCCTCCTCGGCCTGCCTCCGGTCGCTGACGTCCTTGAACAGGACTGCCACCTCGCCGGTATCCGCGCCGCCAGGCCGGTAGGCGTGGACCTCGAACCAGCGGTCGTCGAGGACCGCCGCGTGATTCACGAACCGCACCGGCTCGCCGGTCCGGGCAACCTGCCCGTAGGTCTCCCGCCAGAAGGGCTCGAGGTCCGGAGCGAACTCCCGCGCGGTCTGTCCGACCACATCGCCCAAGCCGGTGTGCTTCCGGAACGCCGGGTTCATCTGGAGGATGCGGTAGTCCTCCGTTCGACCCTCCGCGTTGAACAGGACCTCGATCAGGCAGAACCCCTCGTCCATCGACTCGAACAGGCTGCGGTAGCGGGCCTCGCTCTCGGCCAGACGGCGCGTCGTTCGGGCTCGCTCCAGCGCCTCCCAGCAGCGGTCGACGACCGTCTCGACCAGCTCGACCTCCTCGGCGGTCCACTCGCGGGGAGTCGTCTGATGAACGGCCATGGCGGCGATGAATCGCCCGCCCTTGTGCAGGGGGACGCACACGGCGGAACGGACGTCGACGACCCGGTATGCCGGCCGTTCGTCCGGTCCGAGCCGCGGGTCGGCCTCCGCGTCGGCGAAGACGTAGCTCTCGCCCGCTTCCATCGCCTGGGCGCACGCCGCCCCGAAGGCGGCGACCGGCCAGCGGCCGACGATGCTCGACACGCCCCGCGCGTGGTCGCCGGTGATCACGAAGGTCGCCTCGGCGGCGGGCCGGCCCTCGATCTCCGCGTAGGCGCAGCGGTCCGCATCCAAGTGCTCGGCGAGCAGCCGGGCGTTGGTCGCCGTCACCTCGTCAGGGTCGGTCAGCGGCTGGGTGGCGGCGGTGAGGTCGGCCAGAAACTTCCGCCGCCGTTCGTCCCGCCGCTGCTCGGTGACGTCGGCGTGCACCCCGACCCACTCGGCGATTTCGCCGGCCTCGTCCAGCACCGGCACCGCCCGGATCGTGCAGAGCCGCCACTGCCCGTCACGGCGGCGGACGCGGTGTTCAAAGTTAAACTCCCGCCGCTCGGCGACCGCCTCGCTCCAGGCGTCGACGGTCGGTTGCGCATCCTCCGGGTGGACGGCGTCCGCCCAGCCGAACCCCTGATATTGCTCCGTCGTTTGCCCGGTGAAGGCTCCCCAGCCGGGTTGCTCGCCCTCCATCTCGCCGCGGGCGTTGTTGGTCCAGATGATGTCGCCGACCGACTCGACCGCCGCCCGGAACCGGCGCTCGCTTCGCCGCACCGTTTCTTCGGCCCGTTTCCGCTCGGTCAGGTCGAACATCGAGCCGACCATCCGGACCGCCCGGCCGTCTTCCCGCACCACGCGGCCGCGGTCGAACACGGTGGCGTAGCCGCCGTCGGCCCGGCGGAACCGGTATTCGTCCTGCCAATTGTCCCCGCCGCCCGGTCCGCCGTCGTGAACCCGACCGTCGATCACCGCGTGAATGCCGTGGGAGACCCGGTCCCGATCGTCCGGGTGGATCTGCTCGACCCACCAATCCGCTTCGGGACTGATCTGATCGGCGGCGTACCCGAATCGGGTGCGGACCCCCTCGTTCCAAGTGACGCGGTTATTGGCGAAGTCCCAGTCCCAGATCGCGTCGTTGGCCGCCTCTCCGACCATCCGGTAGCGGAGCTCGCTCTCCCGCAGGGCGACCTCGACCCGCTTCCGGTCGACGAACCCGGCGACCTGCTCGGCCAGCGGGGCCAGATCGTCCAGCACGGCGTCGGAGAGGGCCGTACGCCCGAAGATCGCCAGCACGCCCACGCACCGGCCCTCCACCAGCAGGGGGAACCCGGCGAAGGAGACCATTCCTTCCCGCTGCGCCCATTCCGGGTCGCTGATGTTCGGGTCGTGGGCGACGTCGTTGGTGAGCAGCGGGCGGCGGTCGCGGGCGATCCGCCCGATCTTGTAGGAGCCGACGGGCACCCGGGCGTGACCGCCGTCCAGGTGCGTGTAGAGGCCCGCGCTGGCTTTCAGCGCCAGCGTGCCGCCCTCTTCCGCGTCGGACGCACCGGCCTGTTCCAGCGCCCAGACTCGGGCGAACGCGACGTCCAGGCGCTCCACGAACGCCTCGCAGCACCGGCGGAGCACGTCGGGGAGCGGGTCGGCGGTGGCGAGCGCCCCGGCGACTTCCGCCCGCAGCGCCGTCAGGCGGACGCGTTCCGCCTCGTCCTGCTCCGCCCGCTTCCGCTCGGTGATGTCGCGGATATAGCCGGTGAAGGTCGGCGGGCCGTCCCCCGCGACCGGGGTGATCGACACCTCCACCGGGAACTCGGTCCCGTCGGACCGCACCGCGGTCAGTTCGACGCGGCGGTTCAGCACCGGTCCCTCGCCGGTCTCCAGGTAGCGGGCGATGCCGCGGCGGTGGGCGTCGCGGAATCGCTCCGGGACGATCAGTTCGGCCAGCTCCCGGCCGCGGGCGTCGTCGGCGGTGTGGCCGAACATTCGCTCGGCAGCGGGGTTGAACTCCAACACGCAGCCGGCGTGGTCGATCGAGACGATCCCGTCCAGGGCGGAGTCGAGCACCGCCGCCTTGCGGGCCTCGCTGGTCTTCAGGTCCCGCTCGCGTTGCCGGCGCTCCGTCACGTCGCGGAACACGAGCACCACGCCGACGATCGTCCCCGCGGAGTCGCGGATCGGCGCCGCGCTGTCGTCGATCGGCCGCTCGACGCCGTCGCGGGCGATGAGCACGGTGTGATTGGCCAGACCGACGACGACCCCCTCCCGCAGGGCGCGGTCGGCCGGGTTGTCGACCGGCGCGCGAGAGTGCTCGTTGACGATGCGAAAGATTTCGGCCAGCGGGCGTCCGCGGGCGTCCGCCTGCGTCCAACCGGTGAGTTCCTCGGCGATCGGGTTGAGGTAGGTCACGCCGCCCGCGGCGTCGGTCGTGACCAGGGCGTCGCCGATGCTGGCGAGGGTGACTCGCAGCAGGTCGTCCGGATTGACGTCGCTCATGTGTCCTGGTGCACCGCTCGAATACGCCGCCACATCCCGCCGACTGGTGTGCGGCGTCGCGGTTGGAACCAGCGCGAAGATATTGACGCTGCAGTATCGCCGCGCAAAGCGTGACGCCAAGTTCCTCGCCGCGCCGCTTCACCGCACGCGCCGCCGCCACGCGTCCGCGTTTCCGACAGGTTCCTCGCAGACCGACCCGGTCCCGGGCGCCGGGGCTCGAGGGTCCCCGGCGGCGCCCCGGGAAATTGCCGGGCCCGGGACCGTCAGGCAGTCTCGAGGTCGCCTGTGAGGAAGTCGGGGGGCGGCTCGGCCAGCACGGTGCGGCGATTGGCAGTGCGGCGGGCGGTCAGCGTTCCTGCGGGTCGACGAGGTCGATGGCCCGCTGGTCGGCGCCGCGGACGTGCACGTCGCCCAGTTCGGTTCGGAATAGTTCCGCCCGATTCTGCAGGCGGGCGACGACGTCGGGATTCTGATCGGAAACGTCGTGACGCTCGCCCACGTCGCGGCCGAGGTCGTACAGCCGCGGCTGATCCAGCGTGACAAACCCTTTTCCGGGAGCGGGCTTCTTCGACCAAAACGGCTGATCGGCGGCGGTCCGCGGCAGGTGCAGTTTCCAATTCCCCTCGCGGACCGCCTGCAGGTTCGTGCCGTTGTAATAGGCCAGCGCCTCGTGCGGCGTTTCGGACTGCCGGCCGAGCAGAATCGGGAGCGCGTCCCGGCCGTCGAGCGTGCGATCCGCCGGCGGCGTCACGCCGGCGAGCCGGCAGATCGTCGGCAGCAGGTCCATGCTGGTGAGCGTCACGTCGGAGACCTGACCCGGCGGGATCGTCCCGGTCCAGCGGAAGATCGCCGGGACGCGGTGGCCGCCCTCCATCGTGCAATACTTCCCGCCAGCCAGCCCGCCGGACGATCCGTTCCGCGTCGGGCCGTTGTCGGACGTGAACACGACGACCGTGTTCTCCTCCAGCCCGGCCTCTCGCAGCGCGGAGAGAATGCGGCCGGTGCTGTGATCCAACTCTTTGACGAAGTCGCCGTACCGCCCTTTTCCCGATGTCCCGAGGAATTCATCCCGCGGCACGATCGGGTTATGGGCGATGTGGTGGGAGACGTAGATGAAGAACGGTTCGTCCTTTCGCCGGGCGATAAAGTCGACGACCTCGTCGGTGTATCGCCTGGTCAGCGCTTTGAACGGCACGTCTTTCTGCACGGCGGTTCGCCCTCGATACAGCGTGTCGTGATCGGAGCCGCGTTTGGATTCGTAGTTGCTCGGGATGCCGAGGTGTTCGTCGAAGCCGGCGTCGAGCGGGTGCGACCCGGCGACGTCCATCCCCAAATGCCACTTGCCGACCATCAACGACCGGTAGCCCGCCGGTTTGAGCAATTCCGGGATCGTCAGTTCCTCCGGGGCCAGGCCGTAATTGCGGTATTTGGCGACGTTCTCGTTGCGGGCGACGGGCAGGCCGCATCGCATCGGATATCGGCCCGTCAATAACGAGGCTCGCGAGGGGCTGCAGACGTTCGCCGGGACGAAGAAATCCGTGCTGCGAACGCCCGCCGCCGCGAGGGCGTCGATCTGCGGCGTCTCCGCCGCCCCCGGGCGATAGCAGCTCAGGTCGCCGTACCCGAGGTCGTCGGCGAAGATCACGACGACGTTCGGCTTGGTCTCCGCCGGCCGCGGCAAATCGCGAACGTCGGCGGCGGCCGTCGGCTTCTCTGACGGAACCGGCTTGCTCTGCGGAGTCCGTTTCGCCGCTGGGTCTGCCGGTTTCTTCGGGCCGCCACGTCGGGCGGCGTTCTCTTTCGGACCCGGTCGGTATTCGTTCAGCAGCGCCTCCATCTCCGCCACGACTTCGGGATGCTCCCGAAGAACGTTTTGAGTTTGCGAGCGGTCCGCGGCAAGGTCGTACAACTGGGCGGGCGGCGCGTCGGGCTTAATGCGACCGTTTTCGATGTCGCTGTTCACTGACCCCACGAAGCTGGCGGCCGGCGGACCGGAGAACGTGTGGTCGCCGGGCTTTCGACCGCCGAACCCCCCGCTGCCCCTGTTCGGGATATACATCCAGTTCCCGGCGCGGACCGACAGGTGCGATCCTTTATGAGGGGCGAGAATCAGGTGATCCCGCAACGGCTGCTCCGGCTCTCCGACGAGCGCCGGCAGCACGTTCACGCTGTCCGCCCGCTGTTCGTCGGTCAGTTCCACCCCGGTCAGCGCCGCGAACGTCGCCAGGAGATCGACGTTGCCCAGCAATTGATCGGAGGTCGTGCCTGCCGGGATGCGGCCCGGCCACCGGGCGATGAACGGCACGCGATGCCCGCCCTCCCAGACGCCGAACTTAAACCCCAGCAGGTCGCCGTTTTGACGGTGCCCGGCCCGGAACGCGGCCTGGCCGCCGATATTAAACATCCCGCCATTGTCGCTGGTGAAGATCACCAGTGTGTCCTCGGCGAGTCCGTTGTCCTCCAAGCACGCCAGCACCTCGCCGACGATCCAATCGAGTTCATGGATCGCGTCCCCGTACAGGCCGGTCTCGCTCGTTCCCTGGAACCGCTCGGCCGGCGTGAAGGGGTGATGGATATTCGTCGTCGAAAGGTACAGGAAGAACGGGTCGTCCTTATTCTCCTCGATCCATTCGACCGACTTCTCGGCGAGCGTCGTGCCGACCTCATAGTCGTTGAACTGCGCATGGGCGGCTTCGGCCCCGGCGAACTGGTTGGGACTGCGATTCCCGGCCTCCGGCGGGATCGGGGTCAGCGGGACGGTCCCCTTCGCGTTCCGGCCGAGGTGGATCAGCGGGTCGTCCGGGTCGCCGCCGACGAGGCGGTCGTTCTCCACATAAACGTACGGCGGGGCGCTGTTGACGACCGGCATCCCGAAGTAATGGTCGAAGCCGAGATCCTGCGGGCCGGGGCGGAGCGGGACGTGCCAGTCGTTCTTGCCCGTTTTGAACCCGAGGTGCCACTTCCCGAACGCCGACGTGCCGTACCCGCTCTTTTTAAAGACGTCCGCGATCGTCAGTCTGTCCGGCTCGACCAGTAGCGGCGAGGTGATCGGCGCCGGCCCCCACACGCCCCGTCCGTCGTTCGCCCGCAGCGGGTATTGCCCCGTGAGCAGCCCGTACCGGGACGGCGTGCAGACCGCGGAGACCGAGTGCGCATCCGAGAACCGGCGGCCCTCGGCGGCGAGCCGGTCGATATTCGACGTGCGCACTTTGGTCGCGCCGTAGCACCCCAGATCCCCGAAGCCGAGGTCGTCGGCGAAGATCAGCACGACGTTCGGCGGGGACTCCGCGTTCGGCGGGGGATTCGCCTCGCCCGGAGCCGCCGTCAGCGAGAGGGCCGCCGCCGTCGCGAGGAAACGAGCGAAGAGTCGTGCGGCGTTTACCATGGGTTCTTCACCGGGTCTGGCGGGGGGATTTGGGCATCTTGGCGGACGTCTCGGCGAGCCAGCGTTCGAGCTTGTGACGCATCCGCTCCGCCCGGTCCGGGAACTCCGCCGAGACGTCGCGCGTCTCGCCGGGGTCGGTTTGCAGATTGAACAGTTTGTTTTTGATCAGTCCGTGCCCCAGATAAAACTTCCACTCGTCTTCGAGAATCACGCTGCCCATATAATGCGACACCTCCATGCGGTTATGGGGGAAGTGCCAGTAGAGGGCGTCGCGCTCCAGGCGGTTGGCGCCGCGGAACAGCGGCGCAAGATCGACGCCGTCCAGCGGGACCGTCTCGGGCGGCACGCCGCCCGAGGCCTGTACGAACGTTGGGAAGAAGTCCATGCTGGTGACGGGCACGGCACAGGTCGTGCCCGGTTCGATCACCCCCGGCCAACGCACGACCATCGGCACGCGGAGGCCGCCTTCGAGCAGCGACGCCTTTTTATCGGCCAACCCCTCGGTCGGAATATGACCGCCGTTGTCGGAGTAGAAAACGACCAGCGTGCGGTCGGCGTTCCCCGTCGCTTCGAGGGCGTCCAAGACCTTCCCGACAGCCCCGTCCAGAGACTCGACCATCGCCCGGTAGGCGTCGCCGCCGTTCTTCGCGACCAGATCCCGCGGGGCCTTGATCGGCGTGTGGACCGAATAGGGCCACAGCGTGAGATGAAACGGGCGATCCCGATGGTCGTTAATAAACGCGGCCGCCTCGTCGCCCAGCCGGTCGGTCAGGTACTCGCCGGGCTTCCGGTCGGCGATCGTCCCGTTGTGATAAGGGGCGAACCAGGATCGGGGTTGGCCGTAGGCGCACCCGCCGACGTTCACGTCGAACCCGAAGCGCTCGGGGTGGTAGTCGCGATTGACGATCCCGTCCGGCGTGCCGATCGAGCCTTCGCCGGCGAGGTGCCACTTCCCGATAAAGCCGGTCGCGTAGCCCAGCAATTTCAGCTCGCGGGCGTAGCTGGGGAGGTCGAGGGGCAGGTGATTGAGCGAATCCGCCTCGCGGGGGCCGCCTTTCGGCCCGGGACGCTCGTTCCCCGCCTTGCCGGGGACATGGGTCGTCAGACCGATTCGAGCCGGCGCCAGGCCGGTGATACAGGCCGCCCGGGTCGGCGAACACACCGGGGCCGCCGCGTAGGCCTTGGTGAACGTCATCCCCTCGTTCGCCAACCGCTGTAGATTGGGGGTGTTCAGGTCCGGGTTCGAACCGTCGTAGTCCACCCAGCCCGGCCCCAGATCGTCGGCCATAATGAAGACGATATTGGGCGGGCGGTCCGCCGCAAACGCCGAGCCGATGCTCGTCAGCGAGGCCACGCAGGCACAGAGGAGAAGAACCGGTTTCATGGCTGCGTCTTGAATGATGACTTTGAAGGCGTCTTTGATAATGCCGCGGACGTTCAATAGTTCAGTTTCCCGCCGCGGGCCGGTTGCTGCCGCTCGTTCTTCCACCACCGGTCCGGCCCTTCGGCCTCGATCTCCTTCCAGACGGCGAGCAGACGCTCCTTCATCGCCGCGGTTTTCTCCGGCATCGACGCCGCGAGATCGCGTTCCTCCCGCGGATCCTGTTGAATATTATAAAGCTGGAACGTCGTCAGCGTCTCGTCGCCGACCAATTTCCAATCGCCGACGCGGAGGGCGACGCGGTTGTCCGGCGGGGAGACGTGCGTCCGCCAGAAGAGCGGGACGGTCCGTTCGACCGGCGTCCCGCTGAACGCGGGGACCATGCTGACGCCGTCGATCGTGCGGTCGTCGGGCAGGGGGACGCCGGCGACGTCCAGCGCCGTCGCGAAGAGATCGGTGCCGATGACCGGCACGTCGCTGACCGTGCCCGGCTCGATGCGGCCGGGCCAGCGGGCGACGCCGGGGACGCGGACGCCGCCCTCATGGTCGCTACGTTTGCCCCCGCGCAAGCCCCCAGTCGATCCCCCGAACCGAGCGACCGGGCCGTTGTCCGAGGTGAAGAACAGCAGCGTCTCGCCGCTCACGCCTTCCTCGTCCAACGCCTGCATGATCTGCCCCAGGGCATAGTCGGCCTGCGTGACGTTCCCCATATAGACGGCGTTTTCATGGCCATCGTACAGGTCGGTGAATCGCGGGTCGGTCGCGATCGGCGAGTGCGGCTCGTGAAACCAGACGGAGAGGACGAACGGCTTCGCTTTGTCGCGAATCTCCTTCAACCACCGCGACGCCTCCGCGGCGACCAGCGGGGCCGAATAGCCCTTCAGTTCGCCCACCGCTTCGCCGTTGCGGACGAAGTTACGGGGATTCCGGTGGCTCGGCTCGGCATTATTATGCGTCGCCAGCCAATAGTCGTACCCGTGGTCGTCCGGTTGGGGATACTCGTCGGTATTAAACTGCGGCTTTGAAAGCAGATGCCATTTGCCGACGTGGCAGGTCTCGTACCCGGCCGACCGCAGGAGGCTGGGGTAGGTGATCTCGCTGCTCCGCAGGTGCGCTTCATGAACGCCGGACAGGTGCCGCCAGACGCCGTTTCGATAGGGCGTCCGACCGGTCAGGATCGCCGACCGGGACGGGGAGCAGACGCCCGCGGCCGAATAACACTGGGTGAACTTCACGCCCTGCGACGCCAATGCGTCCAAGTTCGGGGTTTGAATCAGCGGGTGCCCGTAGGTCGCCGTATCGCCCCAGCCGAGATCGTCCGCCATCACGATCACGATGTTCGGCCGCCCGCCGGGGTTCCTCGCGTCGGCGTCCGCCTCATCGGGATTCGCCGAGGCCGTCCCGCCGAGGAGCAATAGAAACGCGGCGGCGAATCGGAGCGTCGGGGGCGTCGGCATCGTGGTCACCTTCGTTGTTTGGCGTGCGGGAACGGAGCCGCGGGAACCGGCTCCGTCGAAACGGCCTCGATCGGACGTCATGGCGACCCGGCCTCCGCCTGACGCGAGGCGGCGAGTTGCTCGACGAAGAACTGCACCGTGCGCTCGACGATCTCCTCGCGGGACGGCTTGATCTCCGCCCCGACCGCCCGCCAATTATGTCCGGCGTTCTCGACGATCAGAATCTCGACCGGCGCCCCGACGGCCTCCGCTTGCCGCTTCATATAATAGGCGTGCTTGACGGGGATCGTGGTGTCCTGGTCCCCTTGAATCATCAGCAGCGGCGGGCTCTCCCCGGTCAGGAGGTTGGCGGGACTCATCTCTCGATAAATCGCCAGCTTGTCCGCGGGGTCCGCATCGGGCTTTAACAGCCGAGCGGCGAACCGGTCGCGGAAGTCCGGTCGGTCGTCGTGGTTGAACAGGTCCGTGCGTTCAAAGTCGGAGGGGCCGTACCAAGACACCCCCGCGACCGTGGTATAGGGAACCGCCGCGAGCTCCTCGTCGCCCGGCAGGGACTCCGGCGGGGACAGCAACAGCATCTGTGCAATCTGGCCGCCGGCCGAATCGCCCATGAGGAAGAAACGCTTTGCATCGAGGTCGAGAGGCCCCGCGTTCTTCGCCAAGTATCGAACCGCGTCTTTCGAGTCGATCACGCAGTCGCGGATGGCGAGGCCCCGGTTCGGCCGCACCAGTCGATAGTCCACCGACGCCACGGCGAACCCGCGATCGAGCAGTTTGCTGAACACAGCGGCGAACGAACCGTTCGCGGCGCCGCGACGACTCCCCGCCGCCCAACCGCCGCCGTGCGTGTAGACCACGACCGGCAGCGCGGACTCCGAAGGCGCCGCGGGAAGCCGGTCGGGATAATAAAGATCCAGTTGCAGAGCGCCCTGCGGCGTTTGTTTATAGACGACGTCGAGCCTTCTCTCGCCGTCGGTCTGGAGATACGCGGGGCGCTCCCGTCGCAGCTCGTCGAGCGACAGCGTCCCGTCGCGGTTCGCGTCCAGCTTCTGAAGGCGCTTCCAAGCCGCGGCGTTCTCCTGCTTCTCGAACGCGCCGTTTCCGTCCTGGTCGAACCGACGCATCAATCGCGTCGCCCGATCGAGCGAGGCGCGGTCGCCGTCGTCCGCGGCGGGGTCGCCGTCTTGGGCGGCTGCCGTCACGCCCGGCGTGCCGACGGCGATCACGAGCAGCAGACCGAGCGTGAGGCGTCTGGTCATCGGGTCGGGAGCGGGAGAACCGGCGAGAACGTGCGGCGAAGAAGGCCGCGGAACCGGTCAGTCTACCAGCCCGACCTCGGTCAAATCGAGCGGCGCGATTCCGAGTCCCAATGCCGGCGAGTCGGGGCGAAAGCGGAAGTCTCCCGCGGCCGGATCGACGAACAGCGGGTCGACGGCCAGGCTGTGACCGTCCACGCCGTCCTGCTGCTGATTGCGCAGGAAGGCTTCGCCCGCGGCGGGGTCGGAGGCGCAGAAGTAGATATTCTGATCGGTGTCCGCGTCGGCCGACCTCGCCAAGCGACGGCCCCGGCGGTCCTCCGTGGCGTTTGCCCGCCTCGGCGGCAGTTCGTCGATAAAGGTGAACGGCGCCCCGGAGGCGTAAAAGACGTTCCGCCGGATCGCGGCGCCCGACAGCGGACCCTCCCGCAGCGACAGATAATAGCCGCGAGGCGGGGCGAGGACGTCCGCCACGATATTGTTCTCGCAGCGGTTATTCAGCTTTAAAATGATTCCCTGCGAGGTGCATCGATAGATCAGATTCTCCGCGATCAGCGTGTCCGTCTGCCCGCCGTCGGTGCGGATCGCCGCCTGCATGATCATCGGGGCGACGAGATCATGGATGTAGTTCCGGCGAATCACGTTGCCGGGACCGGCCCCGCGGATATAAATCCCGTTCCCGTCGCCCAGCGCCTCCATCGCATGATGAATTTCGTTCCGTTCGATGACGTTGTCGCGTGTGTGGAGGTACGGGAGCACGTCCTCCCGTTCCGGCCGCGGCGGCAGGTCGGCAAGCTCATGCCGCCGAATCGTCCTGCTGAGCTCCCGGCCCCGCTTCGTGAAGAAATCCGCCATGCAGCCGGAGACGATCACCGCCGTGTACGGCGTGTTGTGCACCAGATTATTCGCCACCCGGTTAGATCCGCTTTGCCAGAGCATGATGCCCGGCGAGTGCGAATAAATGCGGCCGACATGATGGATTCGGTTGTTGTAGACGACGTTGTTCTTATTGACGTCCTTCGTACCGGGCCCGTAGCCGCACAGGAGGATGCCGGCGCCGCCCATCTGTTCGATGACGTTGCCGGAAATTGAGTTCCGTTGCCCGTGCAGATCGACGCGGATCGCACCGCCGCCGCTGTGGGCGAAGCGGCAATCTTCGATCACGCAGTCTTCGGTCCCGCGAAGGCGAAGGAGCGCGTTGGGTTTATAGTAGAAATCCCAGTCGTGCTGCAGCCCGGCATCGTCCGGCGAGATCTGATAGCGGTCTCCGTGCATGAACGTGAGGCCCCGGAAGCGCAGGTTTCGGACGGGCTCGTCCTCGGGGCCCTCTTGATCGATGTCGCCTTCGACGCGAATGAACTCTTCCAGCCGCGGCGCCGCGATCGACCGGGGCGCCTCGCCGGCCGCGCCGTGCCGCGGCCGTAAATAGAGCTTATCTTCGCTGGTATTGAGAACCCACTCTCCCGGTTCGTCGAGTTCTTCCAGGACGTTCTCCACCCAGCACGACTCCGTCTCACGCAGGAAATGAAGCCGGTTCATCGCGTAGGTGGCGTCGACGGCGGTCCGGGCGATCTGCGACTCTTCGTCGACCGAACGCAGCGGAAGCATATTTACGATCCAGGCGTGGTGCGGTCGGACCGCGATCTCGACATCCTGAAGGTTCGGCCAGTTCCTCAGTTGGCCGGCGGGAAAGTGCAATTCGTCGCGGCTGCCGCCCTCCAGCGGAATAAAACCCGCGGAGCGGGCCCGCGGCAGCAGGCCGTCAGCGTCGTAGAGGGTGCGAAAGCCGCGGGAGACGTCGGCGACCCACACCTTGCCGACCGCTTCGTTCGATAAACCCGGCGTCGCGGGCGGGGCCAACCGCCAACCACGGATCTCTTCCCCCGAACTGAAAACGGGCGTTTCACCCGGATAGGCGGCATAGGTGACGGCCGAATCGCCCGGGCCGGCGTCCCGCAGGTCGAAGACCGCGGTTTGCTTCAGCCGATAGGTTCCTTCGCGGATCAGGACGACGACGTCGCGGGTTCGGTCGCGGTCGAGCGTTCGCACGGCGTCGCGGGCCCGTTCGAGCGTCGCGAACGGGCCGTCCGTGCGTCGCTCGTTCGGTTCAGGCGACGTCCCCGACCACTTATCAGACCCGTCGGGCGACAGATAGAAGTCCGCCGTCGGCTCTTCCCCGGCGCCGTACGCCGCCGTCGCGGCCGTCGCTGTGAACGCCGCCGCCGTGACAGGCAGAATCGCCGTCTGCGGCAGGAGAACGAGCAGAAGGGACGGAAGTTTCATCGCGGGAGGCTGTCCGGGCGTTTCGTAGGGACGATTGAAGATCCGGGCTCCCCCAAGCCCCCCGGCGACGGTCCGCAGGCGTATTCGGCCTCCTGGCGATCGCGGGTCTTGAGGCGCTGCTTGTCCTCCCGCCCGCCGTTATGGAACCGGGCGAGCTAGTGTCCTGAGTTGGAGGTTTCGTTGCAGACGGCTTCGACCCGACGGAGGATCAGGTCCGCGTCGGCAGTCCAGACGAACGGCTTGGCGTCGGCGTTGTGGCCGTCGACGTAGTCCCGGATCGCC
>NZ_WTPX01000081.1 GCF_013036045.1 Alienimonas chondri | reverse complement strand
GGACGGCGGGGGTGGAGGGCGAAACGGGTTCGCCGGGGTCGTCGTACTCGCCGCGGTTCAGCACGAACGCGGGGCGAGGTTTGTCCTCGTCCCGCATCACGAGCGTGTTGGGGATCGTGGCGTCCAACCGACTGATCGCGGCGCGGAGGCCGCTTAATTCCGTCTCATGCGAGACGAACCGTTCTTCGATCGCCGGGTAGACGGCGGTGCGGAAGTAGGCGGACAGCGTCGCCTCGTCGTCGCCGCGGTCGGCGGCGGAGGTATTGAAGATCGCGGCGATCTCCGTCGGCAGGCGATCGGCGGTTTGAGAGTCGGCAACCGCTTTCTCCCATGCGGTGCGGGCCGCGGCGAAGCGGAGTTCGGACGCCGCGGTCGTTTGGAAGCCGGCGGCGTCCCAGCGAACGTGGCCGCCCTTCTGGGTGAAGGCCAGGCCGTCGATCTCCTCGCCGGGGTCGACGCCGATCTCGGCGAGCGGAACTTCAAGCCGCGTCCAGGTCGTGCGTTCCGGCAGCTTGCCCTTGGGCAAGCGGGAGGGGGTGTCCGCCTTGCCGAAATTAATCCCGTTCTTATTTCCCCAGATCGCCCGGTGCTCCCAGCCGTCCTGCTTGGTGTGCACCTGAATCATGATCGACTGCGGGTTGCCGCCGTATTCAATGAAGACGTTCACGAACACGCTGTCCCCCTCCCGGGCGACGACGGGGGAGCTGGCGCCGGTGAAGAAGCTCTGCCCTTGATAGCGGGTGTTGCGTTCCCAGCCGACCGCCCCGCTTTTCACCGGGCCGTCGGCCTTGCTGTACCAGGTCCAACCGTTCACGCCGCCGTCGCTCTCGTCGCCCTCCGGCTTGGCGCCGGCGGGGAGAGCGTCGTCCACCCACAGATAATCGGTCCGCACTGGCTCGCCGGTCGTCTCCGCGGCGGCGGTTTCGCTCAGCGGTTCATACGACAACGCTTCGACATGGGAGCGAAACGCATGTTCCTCCGCGGCGATGGCGGCCTGCAGGCGCCCGCGTTCGGCCGCTTGCCAAGGGGTCTCCGCCCGCACGCTGGGCGGCGGAAGCAGCGCGTTCCCGTCCATCGGAGCGTCGCGGGCGCTGCGATAATAGGCGTACAGGCTATAGAACTCCTTCTGGGAGATCGGGTCGAACTTGTGATCGTGGCAGGCGGCGCAACCTACCGTCAGTCCCATAAACACCGTGCCGACAGTCTCCGTCCGATCGACGGCGTAGCGCACGCGATATTCCTCGTCGATGCTCCCGCCCTCGCTGGTCGTGACGTTACAGCGATTAAATCCCGTCGCGATCTGCTGATCGAGCGTCGGGTTCGGCAGCAGATCGCCGGCGAGTTGTTCCACCGTGAACTCGTCGAACGGCTGGTTCCTGTTGAACGATCGCACGACCCAGTCACGGTAGGGCCAGATGCTGCGTTCGTTGTCCAGATGCAGGCCGTGCGTGTCGCCGTAGCGGGCGGCGTCGAGCCAGTACCGGGCGCGATGCTCCCCATAGCGGGGCGAAGCGAGCAGTCGATCGACCAGCCGTTCGTCGGCGCCGGGGGCGTCGTCGGCGAGATACGCCTCGATCTCCGCGGGGGTGGGCGGCAGGCCGGTCAGGGTGAACGTCGCCCGGCGGACGAACTCCGTCTTCGACGCCGGCCCGTTCACCGTCAGGCCGGAACCGGCGAGTTTCGCATTCAGGAAGGCGTCGATCTCGTTGCGGGCGTCCCCCTCCGCCGACGGGACCGTCGGTTTGACGACCGGCTCGAACGCCCAGTGGCCGGTCCATTCAGCGCCCTGTTCGATCCAGCGACGCAGGGTGTCGATCTGCTCCGCGGTCAGCGGGTCGCCGGCTTCCTCGGGGGGCATGCGGAGGAACGAGTCCGCGTCCTCCGTGATCCGTTCCATCAACACGCTGGCCTCGGGGTCGCCGGGAACGATCGCGTGACCGCCGCCGTCCAATTCGATGAAGGCTCCCTCCGCGCTGTCGAATCGCAGCGGCGTCGAGCGGCCGGCTTCGTCGTTGCCGTGACAGAGGTTGCACTTATTCGACAGGATCGGCCGCACGTCTCGATTGAAGTCGACTTTCCCCTCCCCCGGCACGTCGGCGGGGGGGGCGTCCGGAGCGGCGGCCTGCTCCGCGGCGGAGTCCGGTTGATCCGGCCCCGCGGCGAAACCCGCGACGCTCAAACACGCGACGGCCAAGCAAGCGAAGGCAAGCGAAGCTGCGGTGACGGGCAGACGCATACGAATTTGGCGGGGCGGGGGGCGGGACCACGACGGGGCGTTCCATCGTACGGGATCTGAGAGGAGCCGACACGTTGATTGATCAAGATCCAGCGAGTCGACCTCGCGG
The DNA here is from genome assembly GCF_013036045.1 of Alienimonas chondri. Taxonomy (GTDB): domain Bacteria; phylum Planctomycetota; class Planctomycetia; order Planctomycetales; family Planctomycetaceae; genus Alienimonas; species Alienimonas chondri. The sequence goes on along the minus strand of NZ_WTPX01000081.1, from coordinate 20,097 downwards.
CGCCCAGGTCGCTTCGCTTCGCCCCAGGGTCCATCTATGCTTTGGCACGCATCAATATCGGCCGACCCCACCGAGTCGCAGCCGCCCCTCCCCGAACCGGCCGGTCATGAACGCCGCGGAACTGAACGCCGTCGATGTGGAGGCTCCCTTCGCCCACTCCTATCCGACGCTGCGTCCGCATCTGGTGCGGATCGTTCAGGGCCTGAGGGATGACCTGATCGCCCTGCCCTCCGACAGCGACGAGGACGTCATCCTCCAGCAGTTTGCGACCCGCATCGAGGAGTTGAACGTGCTCGACGAGAACGCCGGCGATCAGCATGCCGGCGTGGAGGACATCGATACGCTCGAGCGTGAGGCGCTCTGCGACGCCCTGTACGCTTTGGGCGGCGCCGTCGGTCTCGACGAATCGACGGACTACGTCGACGACTATCGCGACTGGTAGTCGCCCACGGCCGCACGGCCGCTTTGAACCCCGCCTTCCCAACCGCTCCCTTGCCCATGCTCGCCCCCGCGATTCTCGCTCTGCTCGCGCCGTTCGCCTCCGGGGCCGCCCCGGACGCCCCGGAGCAAGCGGGTCAAGCCGCCGCGAATCCGCCGAACGTGCTCATCCTGTACGCGGACGACCTGGGCTACGGCGATTTGGGAGCCACGAACCCGAAATCGAAGATCCCCACCCCGAACCTCGATCGGCTCGCCGCGGAGGGGATGCTGTTTACGGACGCCCATTCTTCCTCCGGCATCTGCACGCCGTCCCGGTACGCCCTGCTGACCGGCCGGCACCATTGGCGGGACTTCCACGGCATCGTCAACGCGTTCGGCGATTCCGCGTTCCAGGAGGGACAACTCACGCTGGCGACGCTGCTGGGGTCGAACGGCTACGACACGGCCTGCATCGGCAAGTGGCACCTCGGTTGGGACTGGGACGCGATCCGCGATCCCTCCGTCAAACCGGTGGGCGAGGGACGCGGCAAAGGGCTGCCGCCGGCGGCGTTCGACTGGAGCAAAGCGATCCCCGGCGGACCGCTGGCGGTCGGGTTCGATCACTACTTCGGCGACACCGTCATCAACTTCCCGCCGTACTGCTGGATCGAGGACGATCGCGTCGTCAAGGCGCCGGACGTCATGAAGGACGAAAGCACGTGGCCGAAGATCAAAGAGGGCAACTGGGAGTGCCGGCCCGGCCCGATGGTCAGCGGTTGGAACCCCTACGAGAACCTGCCGACGCTGACCGAGAAGGGCGTCGACTATCTTAAGAATCGGGCGGACGACGACGAGCCGTTCTTCCTCTACTTCGCCTTCCCCTGCCCGCACGCCCCGATCATCCCGAACGACGCCTTCGACGGAACCAGCGGCGCCGGCCCCTACGGCGACTTCGTGCATGAGACCGACGCCTCCGTCGGCCGCTTGCTGGCGGCGCTGGAGGAGTCCGGCGAGGCGGAGAATACGATCGTAGTCTTTACCGCCGACAACGGCCCGGAACGCTATGCCTACGCCCGCGATCAACAGTTCGATCATTGGTCCGCCGAGCCGTTCCGCGGATTGAAGCGGGACATTCACGAGGGCGGCCATCACGTCCCCTTCATCGTGCGTTACCCGGGCGTCACGAAGCCGGGCGCGAAGACCGCGGCGCTGACCTCGCAGGTCGATCTGTTCGCGACGCTCGCCGAGGTCACCGGGTCCGAGCTGCCCGACGACGCCGCGGCGACGGGTGACGCCGCCTATCAGGATTCGTTCTCTTTGATGCCGGTCCTCAAGGGGGCGGCGACGTCCGGTCGAGACTCGATCGTCCATAACACGAACGCCAACGCGTACGCCTTCCGCCACGGCGACTGGCTGCTGATCGACGCGAAGACCGGCCACCACAGCCGGGTCGATCCGGAGTGGCTCAAAAAGCACGACACCCCGCCGGAGTCGGGCGCCGTGCACCTCTACAACCTCGCCGACGATATCGGGCAGCGGAACGACCTCGCCCCGACGATGCCGGAGAAGGTCGAGGAACTGCAGGCCGCGCTCCAGGCCGCGCGGAACCCGGTTCCGCACGTCACCGCCCCGTCCGGCGAGTAGCGGCGCCGCCGTTCTCTACAGCCACCGGACTCCTCGGCCACCGGGCTCCTCGGCCACCGGGCTCCTCGGCCATCGGACTCTGCGACCATCGGGCCGCTTTGATCCGATCCGAGGCCCGGTACACTGGCTGCGTCCGGGCGACACAGATCGTCCGTAACCGTTTTCGTCCACGATTCCTCTCCACCGTCCGCCCATGCTCGCCTCTGCGGTTTTTGTCGCCCTTGCCCCGATTGTGTCCGCAGCCCCGCCCGGCGGGGCGGATGCCGAGCCTCATTGGATTTGGGCGCCCGGAGAGGCGACGGCGAATCAGACCGTCCGTCTTCGCAAAGCATTTGAAGGCGGCCCGCGGCCGAAGTCCGCGACGCTGACTGTCGCCGCGGACAACGAGGCCGTCGTTTGGCTGGACGGCACGAAGGTGCTCTCCAACAACGCCTGGGACTCCCCCAGCCGGGCGGACGTCACCGCGCTGGGCGGCGGCCGCAGCAAGGTGCTGTCCGTGCAGGCCAAGAACGCGGACGGCCCCGCCGGCGTGCTGGTCATGCTGGACCTCGAATACCCGGACGGTTCGAAGAAGCGAATCGTCTCCGACGGCTCGTGGAAGGTCGCCCCGGAAGGCACGAAGGGCACCGGCTGGGCGACGCCCGGTTTCGTCGGCGCCGAACAATGGGAGAGCGTCGTCGACAAGGGCGCCGTCGGCGTTCAGCCGTGGGGCAAGGTGTTGGACGGCAAAGCGCCCGCCGCCCCCGGCGCCACGCCGGCCGACGAGGTGGAACTCGCCGACGGCTACGCCATCGAATTGCTTTACTCCGTTCCGAAAGAGGAACAGGGTTCCTGGGTCAGCATGACAGTCGATCCGCAGGGGCGGCTGATCGTCTCCGACCAGTACGGCAAGCTGTATCGCGTCACCCCGCCGCCTGTCGGCGACGACGCCGCAGAGATTCAGATTGAACCGATCGACGTCGAGACCGGCATGGCTCACGGCCTGCTGTGCGCGTTCGATTCGCTGTACGTGATGGTGAACGACGGCGGAAACAGCGGTTTGTATCGGGTGCGGGACACGGACGGCGACGATCAATACGACGTCGTCGAGAAGCTCCAATCCCTCAACGGTCGCGGCGAGCACGGCCCGCACGCGATGCGCGAGGGCGCCGACGGTCGCCTGTGGGTCATCGCGGGCAACGAGACGAAGTTGCCGGAGGGCTACAACAAAGAGGAGTCGGCCGTCGGCAACTTCGCCGAAGATCTGCTGCTGCCCCGCAACCCGGACGGCAACGGCCACGCCACCGGCCGGATGGCGCCCGGCGGATGGATCGGCAGCTGCACGCCCGACGGAACCGATTGGCACATCCACGCGGCCGGCTTCCGCAACCCGTATGACTTCGCCGTGAACGCCGACGGCGAGATCTTCACCTTCGACGCCGACATGGAGTGGGATACCGGCACCCCCTGGTATCGCCCGACCCGCTTGAACCACGCCGTCCGCGGCGGGGAGTTCGGCTGGCGGTTCGGAACCGGCAAATGGCCGGAGTACTACGCCGACAGCGTCGGCAGCGTGGTCGACCTGGGCCTCGGATCGCCGACCGGCGTGGAGTTCGCCGCCGGGACGCACTTCCCCAACCAAGACGCCCTGTTCCTCGCGGACTGGACCCACGGGCGGGTGTTTGAAGTCACGATGACGCCCCGCGGCGCCAGCTACGACGCCACCTTCCGCACGTTCCTCTCCGGTCGCCCGCTGCCGGTGACGGACCTCAGCGCCAACTCCCACGACGGCGCCCTGTACATGACGACCGGCGGTCGCCGGACGCAATCCGGGCTGTATCGCATTCGCTATACCGGCGACGCGGCGCCCTCCCTCCCGGCGCCGGACGCGACCGCGGAGGTCGCCCGCCGGACCCGGCACATGCTCGAACGCGGCATGACCGGCGAGCCGGTCGCGCTGGACGCCCTGTGGCCGCACCTCGGCTCGCGGGATCGGGCGATTCGCTACGCCGCTCGCGTGGCCCTCGAACGGCATCCCGTCGCGGACTGGAAGGACGAGTTCGCCCATGAATCGCGTCCCAACGCCGTCATTCAGGCCGCCGTCGCCGTGGCCCGCGTCGGCGACCAGGCGGATCGCAGCCTGATGCTCGACAAGCTCGACGCCCTGAACTTCAAACGGCTCACCACGGAGCAGATCCTCGATGCGCTGCGGGCGTACCAGTTGGCGTTCATCCGCCTCGGCGGGCACCCCTCGGACGCCCACGCCGAAACCCTCGCCGCGAAACTCGTGGCGATCACGCCCAGCCCGGAAGAAGCGGTGAACCGGGAGGCCGTCCGGCTGCTGACGTACCTCGCTACTAGCGAACCGATTCCGCCCAGCGCCCGCGGCGTGGTCACGCTGGCGATGGACCGGTTGCGGGTCGCCTCCACGCAGGCGGACCAGATGTTTTATCCGTTCATGCTGCGGAACCTCACCGGTCGCCCGGTCCTGTGGAGCGGCTCCCAGTACGAGACGTTCTTCGGTTGGTTGAATTTGGCTGAGACGACGTACCGCGGGGGAAACAGCTTCAAGAAGTTCGTCGCTCAGATCCGTAAGGACGCGGTCGACAAGCTGCCCGAGGGGGCGAAAACGAAGCTCGCCGACGTGATCACCGCCCCGGCCCCGCCGGAAGACGCGATCGCCGCGACGACCCGCCAGTTCGTGGCGAACTGGCAGACCGCGGACTTCGGCGATCCCAACACGCAGATGGACGACCGCGACCTCGAATCCGGCCGCCAGGCGTATCTCGCGGTGAAGTGCGCCCAGTGCCATCGCTTCGACGGCGAGGGCGGCTCGACCGGCCCGGACCTGACCGGCGTCGGCGGTCGATTCGACGCCCGCTACCTGCTCGAAGCGATTCTGGAACCGAGCAAGGTCGTCTCCGATCAGTACAAATCCGAACTCGTCCTGACGGACGAGGGCCAGGTGTATAACGGCCGGGTGACCGCGGAGGAGGAGACCCACATCACCGTTCGCACCGACCCGTTCGGCGGGGCGACGGTGGACGTGCCCCTCGATTCGATCATTGAACGGGCGCCCTCGGAGACCTCGGAGATGCCCAACGAGTTGGTCAGCACGTTGGAGAAAAGCGAGATCCTCGACCTGATCGCCTACCTCCGCGCCGGCGCCCCGGCGACCACGGAGCAAGGGTCGAGCGAACCGAGCCGGTAGGTTCCGGTTGCCCTCGCTGATGGGTCAGCGGCCCGCACGTCCCTGGCGTGCGGGCCGTTTTGCTGCGCCGCGGTTGGTCTTCGATTCCGCGGCGAGCTTCTCCTTCCGCTTCCGCAGCGCCCATGGCAGCCAGATGGCCGCGGCGCCGATCCCGACCAGAACGGCCATCCCCGTCCCCAGCGGTTCCGCGGCCCGTGCCGCCTGACGGTTCGAGAGCGTCGCGAGGAACGCCAGTCCCCCGCCGATCGCCAGGACGATCAGCCCGATCGTGGCGAGGATGGAGTACTTCGTGCTCATGGGAGGGGGCGCTCGTAGCGGCTCGGCGGGCGGGACATGCGGAGCGTACCCGTTACGATCGCGTCTCCGCCCGTTCCTCATCGACCATTCGCTCCGTGTCGGATCACGCCCCCGCGCCCCGTCGTCCCCTTTTCCAGTCCGACGAGGACGCCAAACTTTCGACGGAGGAGCGATCCCTGCTCGAAAACGGCTACGAGGCCGCCCTCGATGCGCTGCGGCGGAACGTCACCCCGGCCGGGTTCTCCGCCTGCTCCCTGAAGGACAACACCGTCTACGGGACCGACGTGAACTACCGCAGCGTCTGGGCCCGGGACGGGGCGAAGACGATCTGCTGGACGCTGGACCTCGAAGACGAAGACATCGACGCCTGCCAGCGCAGGACGCTCGAAACGCTGCTGGATCACACCGCCGAGAACGGCCACGTCCCCTGTAACGTCACGATCGACGACGGCCGACCGGAGTTCACGGGCGTCGGCGGGATCGCCTCGATCGACGCCGGCCTGTGGGTCGTCATCGCCCTGCAGGAGTACTGCGCCGCCCGCGAGGACTGGTCCCTCGCCGAGCGGTATCGCGACAAACTCACCGTGATGATGAGTTGGCTCGCCGCCCAGGACAGCAACGGCGACGGCCTGCTGGAGATTCCCGAGGCCGGCGACTGGACCGACCTGTTCGCCCGCAACTACCACGTGCTGTACGACGAAGTGCTGTGGTTCCGCTGCCTGGGGTGCTACGGCGAGATTCTCGAACGATTCGGCGACGCCGACGGCGCCGCGAAGTATCGCGCATGGGGAAAGAGGGTGGGCGGGCTGATCCTCAAGAACTTCTGGCCCAGCACTGCCGCCCCGGAGCCCCCGGAGGATCCCAACCCGCTGCACAACGTCCCGCTGCCCAGCTTCGCCGACGCCCAGTTCGCCCTCGGCGACGCCCGCTATCTCGTCGCGGAGGTCAGCCCGTTCGCGTTCAGTTGGCGCTGCGACGTCTACGCGAACCTGCTGGCCTACATCGTCGGTCTGGTCGACAAAGACCGGGCGAGGATGACGTTTCGTTTCCTCTGGGGCACCGGCGTCTCCGACCCGTGGCCGGTCGAGAACCTCTACCCCGTCGTGCAGAGCGGCGACCGGGAATGGAAAGACTATTTCACCGTCAACCTGCTGAACCTCCCCCATCACTACCACAACGGCGGCATCTGGCCGTTCGTGGGAGGATTGTGGTGCCGCTATATTCACAAGCTCGGCATGACGGATCTGGCCAAGCGGGAGCTGGTGAAGCTGGCGGAGTGCTGCAAACTGGGCGTGGGCCGGGAGTGGGAGTTCAACGAATGGCACCACGGCCAGACCGGCCGCCCGATGGGCAAGGCCTATCAGGCGTGGAGCGCCGCCGGATTTATCAAAGCGTGCCACGCCTTGGACGTGGACCCGGAGCAACAGCCCTGAAGTGAGAGCCCCGAAGCAACAGCCCTGAAGTGATCGCCCTGAAGCGACAACCCCGGAGTGACGATCCGGCCGTCGCGGCGCCCCCTTGACCCCTCAGGCGTGGCCGTCTGCGGCGGTCGGCAGTCGCCCGTGGCCGGCGTCGGTCTACAGTTCCCGCTCCGCCTGGCCGCCGATGCTCAACGATCATGTCCTCTGGTACGTCGTCGTCGGTCTACTGACGGCGTCGATGGGAACGCTGGCGCCGCTGTTGAAGCGGCCGTGGATCTCCGCGCCGCAACTTCACCTATTGGCCGGGTTGGCGATCGGCCCCTTGGGGCTGGGGCTGATCTCGCTGAAGTGGACGCGGGACGTGGCGCTGTTGGAGACGCTCAGCGAGATCGCGGTGATCGTCTCGCTCTACGCGGCGGGCATGAAAATGCGGATGCCGCTGCGTGACGGGCGGTGGATCACGCCGACCGTCTTGGCCTCGCTGACGATGACCGCCACCGTGTTGCTGGTCACGGGGGCGGGGTTCCTGATCCTCGGCCTCGCCCTGCCCGCGGCGCTGCTGCTCGCCGCGGTGCTGGCCCCCACCGACCCTGTGTTGGCGGACGAGGTGCAGGTCGAAGATCCGGACGACGACGACCGACTCCGCCGGGCGCTCACCGGGGAGGCCGGCTTGAACGACGGCACCGCCTTCCCGCTCGTCCTGCTGGCCGTCGGATTGATCGGCCGGGCCATCGACCAGGATCTGCACCCGCTGGGCGAGGGGTGGTGGCGCTGGATCGTCGTGGATTGCCTGTGGAAGATCGGCGGCGGCTTGGTCTTCGGGGCGCTGGCCGGACGCGTCTTCGGCCGGGTCATTTTGTTCATCCGGCGCCGCCTCGAACCGGGGCCGGGGGCGGAGGAACTGTTGACGCTCGGGCTGATCGGGCTGACGTACGGGCTAGCGCTGCTGATCGATTCCTATGCGTTCCTGGCGGTGTTCGCCGCCGCCGTGTCGCTGCGGGGGTTGGAAATGAACGCACCGGTGTCCTCGACAGAGGACGTCGACGACGACACCTACGAAGATGACGCCGAGGGGGCGAAACGCCTCGCCGAAGAGCAGACCCGCGTGGCCGACACGCTGGAGCGGGTGGTGCAGCTGTTTCTGGCCGTCGTCATCGGATTGCTGCTCTCCCCCGCCCGGGTCGGCAACCCGTGGGCCTGGCTGTTTGCGGCGTCCGTGCTGTGCGTGGCTCGGCCGGCGGCGGTCTATGCGACCACTTGGTTCTGCGACCTGTCCCACCCGCAGCGGGCGTTGACGGCGTGGTTCGGGATCCGGGGCATCGGCACGGTGTATTACCTTTCGCACGCCTTCGGCCTAGGCATCGCCGAGGCGCTGCCGGACTCGTCCACGCTGCTGGCCGACTGCGCCATCGTGACGATCGCCGCCAGCGTGATGTTGCACGGCTTCACGGTCACCCCGTTGATGGGCTGGTACTCCCGCTGCTGTGCCGACGAATCGACCGCCGCTGCGAAAGAGGACGACTCGCAAACGGACCGTGCCGAAATCGCATGAGCGCCCCGTCGGCTGTCGCCCCCCGCGGTTCGCCCTCCGCGGTTCGCCCCCGTCATGGGACTTTACGGACCACGCGCCTGAGAAAACGGATCGCCGCCGCGATATGGGGATCGTCCCCTAGGTGCCCGGCTTTGGGCGCCGATAGAGTGCCTCGGTCCCTTCCTCAACAGCAGCCCTGTCCGATGGCCGCTCGCGCCGCTAAGCGCATTTTAATGATCTCCACCCACGGCTACGTCGCCGCGGAGCCCGAATTCGGCAAGCCGGATACCGGCGGGCAGGTGGTCTACGTTCTCGAACTCTCTCGGAACCTCGCCCGGCTGGGTTATCAGGTCGATATCGCCACCCGGCGATTCGAGGGACAACCCGCGATGGAGAAGGTCGATGACCGCGTCCGCGTGCTGCGGTTCGGCTGCGGCGGGAAAGACTTTATCCCGAAGGAAACGCTCTGCGAACATATCCCCGAATGGGTGGAGAACGCCGCGGAGCATTTCGCGAAGAAAAAGCTGTCGTATCAGTTCATCAATTCGCACTATTGGGACGCCGGCCTCGCCGGGCAGGCGCTGTCCAATCGGTTGGGCGTGCCGCACCTGTTCACGCCGCACAGCATCGGGACGTGGAAGCGGGACCAGATGGACGGCGATCCGCAGGAGCTGGAGGCGAAATATAACTTCGCCCATCGCATCCGCGAGGAGAAGACGGTCTTCGACGAGTGCGATGCCGTCATCGCGACCACCGGCCAGCAATACGAACTTATTACCGGCGACGCCTACGACACCCCGCCGGGCAAGGTCGCCGTCGTTCCCCCCGGCTACGACGACACCCGCTTCTATCCCGTCTCCCGGGCCTCCCGGAACGCCCTGAAGGAGGAGTACGACGCCGCCGGCCCCACCGTGATGGCCCTCGGCCGTCTGGCTCGCAATAAAGGTTACGACCTGCTGCTCAAGGCGATGCCGGCGGTGTTCGATCGGGTCAAGGATGCGAAGCTCATTCTGGCCGTCGGTTCGGACGAACTGAACGAGCAGGAACGCGAACTGCAGGCCGAATTGGAGGAGATCGCCGCGGATCTCGGGATCGAAGACCGCGTCGAATTCCGCGGCTACGTCCCGGACGATCAACTCGCAGACTATTACCGCATCGCGGACGTGTTCACCCTCTGTAGCCGGTACGAACCGTTCGGTATGACGGCGGTCGAGGCGATGGCCGTCGGGACGCCCACGGTCGTCACCACCGAAGGCGGGCTGTGGCCGCTGTTGGTCTGGGGCCTGGAGGCGTTGTACGCCAACCCATTCGACCCCGACGCCTACGGCCACGCGATCGCGCAGATTTTGACCCATCAACGGGTCAGCGATCAGTTGGCGAAATACGGATCGCAGAAGGCTCGGGCGAAGTTCACCTGGACCGGCGTCGCCCAACAGGTGCTCCATCTGTTGAACCACGTCGAGCGTCCCCCGCGACCGGAGACGGCCCCGTCGGTCGGCCTTGGGAGCCACGCCGGCGCGGCCCCCCCGCTGATCGCCGAAGACGCCTCCGACGGCCCTCCGATGCCCGCCGAACCCGTGCTGGAGGCCTTGGCGTGAGCGGCGATTCGATCGCATCGCCCGCCGCTTCGCCCCGCTTCGAATGGCTGCTGATTTCCGACGTGGACGGCACCCTGCTGGGACCGAAGTACGCCGACGCGGCCTCCCCGGACGCCGCGGCTCTGCACAACTTCGCGGCGTTCTACGAGGAACGCCGCGAGCGGGCCGAACTGGGCCTCGTCCTCAGCAGCGGGCGGTTCGCCGCGAGCGTGCTGGAGAGCGTCGCCGCCACTGATCTCCCCACGCCCGACGCCGTCATCGGCGGCGTCGGCACGGAAATCTTTATTCGGGACCACCTGGGCGAGTTTCCCGAACCGCTGGCCGATTGGCCGGCGACGTTCGAGAACTGGGACGCGGAGGCGGTCCGCTACGCTCTCGCCACGGTTCCCCGGTTGATCGTTCAGCCGGAGGAATTCCAGTCGGATTATAAAGCGAGCTACTACTTCCGCCGGGCGACCGAGGCCGATCTGGCGGGGATCGCCCGCCGGTTGGAGGACGCCGGCGTCGCCGCCCGGGTCGTTTATAGTTCCTCCCGGGATCTCGACGTGTTGCCGGTTGCGGCGGACAAGGGAAACGCGGCGGCGTTTCTATCAAAGTGGTTCGGCGTCCCGCCGGAGCGCACGATCGTCTCGGGAGACAGCGGCAACGACGCGGCGATGTTCCGGGACGCCTTCCGCGGCGTCGTCGTCGGCAACGCCCTGCCGGAACTGAAAAACTTCGAGCACCCCCATCTTTATCAAGCCGAGGGCGTCGCGGCGGCGGGGGTGATCGAGGGAATCCGCTATTGGACCGATCGACCGGCGTAGCCGCGTCGGGACGCGGCCCCTACACCGTCGGTCCCGGCGCCGGGGCGGCGATCTCGGTCCCGCCCGCGTCGGCCACGGCCCGTTTGCCGCGGACGGTCAGGTCGCTGACGAACGCGAATTGATCCCGCATATCGAACGGGTAGGCCTTCACTTTATAATGAGTCCCCCACGGCGTCTCCGAGAGCATCACCGCGACCGGTTTGCCGAAGCTGAGGTAGGCGCTGGTCAGGGCGACGTCGGACAGGGCTTCCCGCACGCGGTCGGCGTCGTGATCGGGGGCGAGATAAAAGTCCGCCACGCACAGCAGCGTGCGGGCGCCGTCGTTGGAGTTGGCGACGTTCTCCGTCCAGATTTTGGAATGCGGCGCCGCGACCACGTCGTCCGCGGGCGTGCGGATAACCACCGTTCGCAGTCCCACGCTGATCACCTCGCCGTAATCGTCCCCCATCCGAATCCAGTCGCCGGGGCGATAGGGCCGCTCGAAGACCGCGACGATTCCGGCGATCAGACTGCTGGCATAGTCTTTAAACGCAAAACCGAGCGCGACGCCGACCGCCCCGGCGACCACCAGAAAGTTCTGGAGGGTGATATTGAAGACCAGCTGTCCGACCCACAGGATCGCCAAAGTGAGCAGGGCCAAACGGGCGATCGGCACCGCGCCCAGCAGCGTCAGGCGGAGTTGGCTGGGGCCGCGGTCCGCGAGGTAGGGCAGTGCCTTTCGCAGCAGCCAGATCGCCAGCCAGGTGCCCGCGACGATCAGCCCAATCCGCCAAAAGCTGATGTCCTGCAAATCGTTGATGAGGCGGACCGCCTCCTCGCCGGCTTCTTCGGCGGCGCTGTCCGGCGAATCTCCGGCGCCCTCGCCGATTTTCTGGAACGCCTTGGCGAACGCGTCCGCCAAATCGTTCAGCGCATCCCCGGTCGCATCCGCTCCCTCGACCACCGTCTCGGCGATCTCTTCCGACGCGCCGTCGCCCTCAGAGGTCGGCGCGTCCGGCGTCGGCGCCGGAGCCTCGGGCGCCGGAGCCTCGGGCGCCGGAGCCTCGGGCGCCGGGGCGTTGGGCACCGGGGCGTCGGGCACCGGGCGGGGAGCGTCGGGGGGGAGTTCGTCCATCACAGCACGTCCGTCGGGAAGCCGGAGGCGGACAGGCCGGTGCGGACTGCGGGGTACGCCGCCGGGGCGCAGGCGATTCGCTTCCCCAAATGCGAGACGAACCCCGCCCCGGCCAGCGCGGACAACAATCCCGTCCCGCCGCGACGCAGCATCGGCGCGGTGCCCCGCAATTCCGCTTCGGTCAGCGGGCCGTGGATCAGCAACGAATGCAGGATCAGCAGCGCGTCCGGCTCGCGCCGGGCCGGCAGGGTGAACTCCTCCAGCGCCGCAACCCATAGCGTGCGGCGTTCCGGCTCGTCGGGCGACGCGACGGCGGAGTCGGCCGGATCAGCGTCCGGGTCGATCTCCGCGGCCTCTTTCTCGGCCTGCTTCGCCGCCTGCGTTTCGGATCGCAAACTGCGGCGCCACAGATCCCAGGCCACCCACGGCACCCCCAGACTGCGGGCGGCGAGCGTGCGATAATAGTCCCTGGCGCTCCCGTTCGGTTGATCGCCCCGACCGTCGGCCCCCAACACCGTGCCCCCGGAATCGGAGAGTCGGAAGGAGACCGGATCCTGCCCCCTGCCGCCGGCGCTGGGGGCGCTGACCAGTTCTCGGAACCAGGACGACAGTCGATCTGCGTCGAACGCTTGAAAGGTTCGGCCGGTCGGCAGGACGAGATGGGCGTCCACGGCGTTCTTCAGGAACGCCCACGCCCAACTGTTGCAGCCGATTACGATGCGGCGGTCGGTCCGATCGATCGCTTCCAACAACGCTCGGATCGGTCCGAGGCCGTCGTGGCGGCGAAGGAACCAGCGTTCCAACCGCGGGATCACCAACGGGTCGTCGCGCCGCCCGCCCTCTTCACGCTGGCCCCGCAAATCCGGCGGGCGGTGCGTGGGGGCGGCGAAGCTCCCCTTCCCGTCCCGCGGGGGCGAGGCGAGGCGTTCGAGGCCGTGGCGATCCGCCCACGCGGCGAGCAGCCCGCCGCCGTCTCCGTCGCCGTCCCCCGGCGGGAGCACGATCAGTTGCAGACGCGGGACGAACGGATCCGGTTCGGAGGCCGCCCACTCGGCGAGGGTCGCATCCAACTCCCGCCGCAGCGGGTCGCACGCCGGGCGGGCGGCGGCGGGGGCGAAGCCGCCGTCGGTCGCCCGCTGCAACCGGTCCTCCGCGATCATCGGAGCGGAGTCCTCCTGCGTCACGAAGACTTGCTTCAGCCGAGTCCACCCGCTCCGCACCACGTCGTCGGCGGGCATCGCCGGATACCGGTATTCGCCTGTCGGACGGAATTCCCGCGGCGCTTCGGGTTCGACGTCGGCGGGCGCGGGGCGATCAGCGGACATGGGCGAACCGAACCGTAGGCTTTCCGCGAGCCGTACGCGGCTCGATTCTCCCGCAACCCGCGACCGGGGCGGGACCGGACGCCGACTCGCGCGATCCCGCCGATTCGCACAGCGACCTTCTCGCGGCTCCCGGTCCGCTACTCCGCCGGCGGCGACCAACCGTGGGCGGCCAGTTTCTCGTTCAGATAGGCCTTCATCGCGGAATCCAGTTCGACGACATCCTCGGCCGGGGCCTGATCTAACGCGCGTCGCATCGCATTGTGGATGAGGTAACGGCCGGGTTCCATTCTCAAATGGATGCCGTCGGCGCCGAAATCCTCGAGCGATTGGAACGGCCCCCGACCGGCGACGGCGTCCTGATAGATCGCGTAGAGGATGTCATGTGCGTTCGTGGTGCGGATCTCCCGACCGGGAAGCCGCTCACGCAACAGATCGACCAGCGCGTCGAAATAGGCCGGACAGGGCGACATCGAGCCGTCCGACCGATTGGCTTCGTAAATCGCGGGGAACTCCGCCAAGTACGTCCAAGCCGTGTGAACGACGAGCGTCGCCCGCGGTTGCAGCGCGGCCCACCCCTCGATGATCGCCGCGTCTTCCTCCAGCGTCGTTCCGAGAAACGGCTGCACGCTCAGGAAATCGTACGATCCGGAGGCCAGCGCCTTCGGCCACGGCGTGGAACTCTCGTCGCAGTGCCCCGCGGGATTCTCTTTGATGAACCGGAGGTTCTTCGCGCAATAGATATGCCATTGCACGCGTCCGTAGTCCGCGCCGTCCAGCCGCTTCGGATAGGCGCCCTGCGTGAGGCTATTGCCGATCAGAAACACCCGCGGGGCTTTCATCCCCTCGACCCGCTGCTGAACGGCCGCGATCGCTGCCCAAAGCAGTAGGGCGCCTGTCAGACCGAGCGCGCCGTAGCGAAGCGAATTCTTCAAACGGTTCTTTCGGCCGGCTTCCTCCACGGAGGACCGTTATCGCAGAGATCGCCGAGCGGCAATAGTCCCGATCATGCGGTCCGCCCCGCAGAGGTTCGCGGCGAAGGGGCGATCGATCGGGGAATCATTTCGGCTCCCGCTTTGCCGCCCCCTTCTCCCCCGACTCCTTCGGCGGGTGCCAACCGTGGGCGGCCAGTTTCTCGTCGAGATAGGTGCGCACCTCGGGCGTCAGGTCGAACCCCTGCCCGGTCGGCGGCTGTCCGAGCGCCTGCCGCATGGCGTTGTGCATCAGGTAGCGGCCGGGGCCGGCGTTCATGTGAATCGCATCGCGACCCACGTCCGCCAGCGCCGTGAACGGACCGACGCCGGCTTCGATGTCCTCGTGCAGGGCGTACAGCAACCGATAGCAGTTCGTCGTGCGGATCTCCCGTCCCGGCAACTCCTTGCGTAGCCCGGCGAGCAGCGCCTCGAAGTACGCGGGGCTGGGTTCCATCGGACCGTCGCTCTCGTTCGCCTCATACGCCGCCGCGAACTGATCGAGGTGCCGCCACGCGGTGTGGATGACCAGGACGGCGTCCGGCTGCTGCGCCGCCCACTCCGTGATGATCGCGACGTCTTCTTCCAGCTTGCTGCCCAGGTGCGGCTGGATCGAGACGAAGTCGTACTCCCCGTCGGCGAGCGCTTTCGGCCAGGGCGTCGAACTCTCCACGCAGTGCCCGGCGGGGTTGTCATGGATGAACGGCAGGTTCTTGCCGCAGTAGACGTGCCACTGCACGCGGCCGTCGCTCGCCCCTTCCAGTCGGGACGGCAGCGTATCCCAGGTGAGGCTGTTGCCGATCAGAAACGTGCGCGGCGCCGACGCGGGCGATTCGCTCGCGGCCTCGGGCGTCTCCTGCGAGAAGCCGGCGGAGACGGTCAGCGTCGCCGCGACGACGCCGAGGGAGAACAGGCGGGCGGGCGTCATTTCAGCGATCCGGCGAGGGGCGAACGACTTCGACTTCACGGCGAGTCGGCGGCGCCGTCAATGGACGCCGTCACGGCGCCGGGTTCGTCGGGAGTCCGCTCCGAACGGAAGAACCGTTCGATCACCTCGTCTCCCCGCTCCTCCGCGGCGGCTTCGCCCATCGCGAACAGTTCCTCCACCTTGTCTGCGGCGTCGAGCGTCCAGGAGGCGTCGGGGATGTCAAAGTTCACCCCGGTCAGCCGATCGCCGAGGAAGAACTCCGCCGGCAGTTCCGTGCCCTGCTGCATGCTGTGGCCCATCACGTCCGCGATGTGGCGGGCCCAGAAGAGACTGCCGGCGTCGGCGCCGGGGGGACTAAGGGAATACGTCGCCCGCCCGGTGCCGAGGGAGAGCACTTCGATGCCGGAGACGTCCACCGCCTTCTCCAAGTCGGAGGCTCGGTCGGCCCGGGGATCGTCCAGGCTCTCGGCCCCGCTGCTGAGGGCGACGGCCTCCGCGACGGCCAGCACCGTCGGGTTGTTCGCCCAGACGCCGCCGTCGCAGAAGGCTTCGTCGCCGATCATCTTGTGCGGGAAGTACGTCGGGGCGGCGGTCGCGGCGACCAATAGGTCCACGATCTTGATGTCCGACTGACACCCCCGCCCCGCCGGCAGGTGCGCGGTGCGAAAAATGTGGATCGCCCCTTTCGAGAGGTTCACCGCCGGAACGATCAGCCGAGCCTGGTTCAGATCGCCCAGCGTGCGGTCGCCGAACGCGGTGACGAACGCATCCGTGAGATGGAACGGGCAGTAGCGGGCGCGGAACATCTCATCCATCGGCATCCCGGTCTTCCGCCGGAAGATCCAGTTCGCGAACGGATAGAGCGGCCGCACGCTGGTCCGGGGGCGGAACGGCTCGCGGGGGTGAAAGATCTCCGGCCCCTGCTCCCGGTAGAACTGCACGAGCCGTTCCGCCGTCAGTCCGGCAGCCAGTCCGCAGGCGAGGATGCCCCCCGTGCTGGTGCCGGCCAACAGGTCAAAGTGACTCGCCAGCGACTTGCCGGTCGCGGGGACCACGCGGCGCTCCAGCGCGGCGAGAAACCCGGCGCCGAACGAGCCGCGCAGGCCCCCGCCGTCCAGAGAGAGAATGCGGAACATCGGCGTCGGGGCGGGTCGGGAGCGGCGGCGGGGCGGATGCGAGGCGATTCTTAACGGATACGCGCCTCGACGGCCGGCGTTCGTCCCTTCCTGTAACGCCCGCGTCGATCGGAGGCGGGGGGGGATGGCGGCACGAACCGCGGACGGCATGATATAAGATCGTTCTCTCGCCTGATCGCCCCCGTCGTGCGTCGATGTTCGCCCCGCCGTTTCCCCCGGACCGCACCCCGCCGCATCATGTGCAATGCGACGTCGCCGTGCTGGGCGCCGGGTTCGGGGGGAGCCTGACGGCCTGCTGCCTGCGGGCCGGCGGTCTGAGCGTGGCCCTGATCGATTCGGGCCGCCTGCCGCGGTTTGCGCTCGGGGAGACGCTGACCCCGCCGGCCGCCGCCCTGCTCCAGACGCTCGCGGAACGCTTCCGCCTCGCCTGGCTGCCCCCGCTCCTCGACCCGGTGGAGCACGAGCGAGCCGGTCCCGGCGTGCGATCGGGCCGCAGTCGGGGGACGGCGTGGGTGCCCGTTTCCGCGACGGGGGAGGCCGCGGAGCCGCTGATGGTGGAGTTCGCCGGCCCCCTGGGCGCCCATTGGCACCGCGGGGATCTGGATGCGTTTACGGCCGCTCGGGCCGTCGCCGCGGACGCCGTCTTTTTCGATCGCACGGTCCTCCGCTCTGCCGAACGCAACGCCGGCGGGGGGTACGTGCTGACCGGCGCCCGCGACGAGCGAACCGTTCCCGGCGACACGGAGGCGAACCCCGCGGCGCCGGTGCGGATCGAAGCCCGCTTTCTGATCGACGCCGGCCCCCCCCTGGGAACGAGCCGATCGGCGGACGACCCCGGCCTCGCCGCCCTGCTGGGGCTGCCGGACGAGACCGCCTCCCTCGCCACCCGCACCCAACTGACGTACGCCCACGCCTCCGGCCTGGAGCCATTGGAGTACCCGATCGTCGAAGACGGAGCCGACGGGGCCGCTGACGGGGCGACGGTGCATCACGTCTTCACGGACGGCTGGTATCGAGAACTGCGGTTCGCCGACGGCACCGCCAGCGTCGCCCGCTCCGCGCCTGTGCAGGACGGCCAAGGCGATGACGACCGCCGGGACGGCGACCCGTTCCGTTTGAGCGGCCGGGGCGGCGGCGTGGCGGAGCGGCATGGCCGCTCGACGCATGCGGCCCCCGGGTCGGCGCCGGTGTCCCTCGGTCCGTTCCAACGCCGCTCCGGCCGCGTGGCGGGCTCCGACTACGCCTTGCTGCCCGCCGCCGCCGCCGCGATCGACCCGCTGCACGACCCGGACCTCGCCCATACCGCCGCCGCCGTGCTGCGACTTTGCACGCTGCTCAGCGAGGAATGGACCCGGCCGACGCTCGCAACGGCCGTGGCCCGCTACGGCGCCGCCCTGGACCGGGAACTGAACCGGATCGACGGCCTGACCGCCCCGGCCTACGCGGCGCTGGGCGATTGGGACACCTTTCAGTTGGCCGTGCGCCTGTTCGAAGCCGCGTCCGCCGGGGCGGAGAATCTCGCGGGGGAAGACGGCGGCGACTTCCTGCTGGCCGGGGACGCGGACTTCTCCGCCGCGGCGCTCGCGTTCTCCGAAGGCGTCGGTCGATTGGGGGCGAACGAACTGGCCGACGCCCTGCGGCTCAGCGTCCCGCATGACGGCGGCCGGTTCTTCCCCATCGACTGAGCTCCGCCACGGCGCCAAACGGGTTCGCGACGGGGTTACACTGGCGGCATGTCGATCGCCCCGCTCTTCGCCGTCTGTGGTTCTCTCCTCTGCGGCGTGCCGGTTCTCGCAGCCGTTCACCCCCAGCACGTCACGCTCGCCGAGGCGGAATGGAACGCGGACAGCCGTGCGCTCGAAGTGGCGCTTCGCATCACGCCGGCCCAGTTGGAACAGGTCGTCGAACGGCACGCCGGCCGCTCCGTCGATCTGGACGCGGAGACGTCCGGAGACGCGGTCGCCGCGTGGGTGCGGTCCGCGTTCGTCGTCACCCCCCCGGACGCCGACCCGACCGACGACAAACCCGCCGCCCCGGTTCGACTGAACTACGTGGGGAAAGAGGTGGGCATCAGCGTGGCGTGGGTCTACTTCGAGGCGCCGCTGCCGAACGGCTGGGAGGACGTCACGGTCGCAAATCGGGTGCGGCTGGCGATCGAACCGGAGCAGCACAACACGCTGATTCTCTCCGTGACTCGCCCCGCCCCGGGCGACGCTGCCCCGAACGCGGAGGGAGCCGACGGCAAGCCGCGGAAGGAACGGGCGAGCTACACGTTCGACCGCCGCCGCCCTTCGCATGTGCTGCGGTCGAAGGATCTGAAACCGCTCAAGCAGCCGGTCACGCCGTCGTCCGCTACAGCGCCGACCGACGCCGGGGACGATCTTCCCGCTTCGCGGAGATGAAGCCGCCGGCGAACCCCAGCCCCAGCCCGACGAGGTGGGCGGTGTTCGCGATGCCGCCGAAGTGCCCCGCCACGCAGAGGACCAGGAACCCGAGCATCACGGCGGCCCATCCGGGGGAAAACGGAGCGATCGGCCGTCCGCCGCGGTATCGCCCGAGTTCAAAGCCGAAGAACGCCACCGCGACGCCGCTGAAGCCGCCGAAATAGGGACTCGGTTCCCAGTCGAACAGCCCCAGGACCGGTTCGCCGAACCCGATGGAGAGGTAGAACTCGGCGACGTTCGACAGCCCCGCGACCGCCAGGACGCTGGCGAGATAGCGCCACGATCCGAACCGTGATTCCAGCAGGACGCCCAACCCGAGCAGCCAGCTCATGTTGAAGGCGAGGTGCAGCGGGCTGCCGTGCAAGAACATCGGCGTGAATAACCGCCAGAGCTGCCCGGCCTCGAACGTCGCCCCGAGTCCCGCAAACGGATTCCAACGCAGATCGCCGGCGTGCTCGTAGATCGGCGCGATCCACAGCCACTTCACCACCGGTTCCTGCCGCTCCCACAGGCTCCACGGCTCGTCCGCCCCGCCCCAGCCGAACAGCGCGACCACCACGCAGACGGCGAACAGCACGGCGCTGACCGGCGCCCGCTGCCAAAGCGGAAGCCCGCTGGTCGCATCCCGGAACGAATCGCGGCCCCGGCGCACCCGCTTGGCGGCGGCCTTCCGCTCCTTCGCCGCCGCGGCCCGCAGCTTCTCCGCCTGCTTGGAAGCGGCGACGAACTTCGGCGCGTCCGGCTCCGCGAGGAACGCCGCGAGCGTCTCCTTCGCCGGCTCCAAGTCGTCCTCTTCCACCACCCAGACCGCGGCGTCGCCGTCGTCGCCGGGGGACGGACGCAGCTCTGCGGCTTTGCCGGAGGTGATCAGCACGTCCGTCAGCCGCGCGGCGCGGTCCGGCGAGAGTTCGGCAAGCAGACGCAACGCGACGAGAGATTTGGGTGAAAAACGAGGCGGGGCGAAAGGCGCCGCCGCGGGGGAACTGTAACCGGCGACGAACGGAGCCGCCCGGCGTCTCCGTGCTTCGGCGAGCGCAGCATCCACGGAAAACTGAAGGCTTTCGCGGGCGAATCGGGCCCCGTCGACAGAATCGGCAAAGTCGCCTCATGCGGCACGATCAGACGGCCGATACCGGGTGTGCGGGCGGTTCGCGCCCCCACCACCCCGACCAGTCCCGCCCGTGCGTTCGGGCGAGGACGTCGGCCGACTTCGAGGACGAGCGAAAGTCCCCCCATGCCGCCCGCGACCAACAACGCTTCCGGCCAATCCCCGAC
>NZ_WTPX01000080.1 GCF_013036045.1 Alienimonas chondri | reverse complement strand
GGGGGGGCGAGGGGCTAGTGCCGGCATGACAGGCGATGCCCGCGGCCGAATCGTTCCCGCCCGCCCCGAAAAACTTGGCCGGTACGTGCGACGACGGCGTCGTCGCATCGCCGCCCGGGTCACCCCAGCCCCATCGCCACCAGCCCCCGCCGCAGGTACTCCGACAATGGGACCTTGCCGACGAGGTAGTCCACCTCGTCGCACCCCGACCGCCCGTCGCGAAACGCCCGCACCGTCGCGGCCATGGTCTCGGCCGAGCCGCCTAGCATCCCGTTCGCCATCACCGCCGACAGCTCCCGGCGGGCGGGGCAGGCCATGCCCTTGAGCAGCGCAATCGTGGCGTCGAGCCGGGCGCTCTCCGACGGCGCCCACGCGACGGGGTCGGGGATCAGAACGAAGTGGTCCAGCGTCCCGATCGGCGGCGCCGTCCAGTCGTCGTCCAGGTGCGCGTGCGTGTCGGGGTCGGCCGCGTCGGCGACGGCGGCGATCTCGGCGGGAGTGATGTGGGTAAGCGTCTCGGCCGCGTTCATCTTGATGGAGTTCAGGCAGGTGGTGGTGGCGGCGATCAGCGTGGTGGCCATGGCGAGAGTAGTTGGTTTTCTGAACGGGCCGACGAAGACCGTCGTGGGCCTCGGTCTGCCGAACTCCGGTTCGGTTCCGCTGACCTTCGGAGAGTCTGTACTTGTACCGGTGTTGATTTTCGGGGGAGCTTCGCAGCGATTAGTTACCGTTATGCTCCAGGGGTTAGTTCCGATTCTTGACTCTTTTTATTACGGCTGCTCTGAGGCGCCTTTGAGACTCGGCGGAGCCATGGGCGACGGCAATTCCCGGATCTTGTGCCGCCCCTCGGGTTCGCTCTCCGAGACGCCTCGCCTTGAGCTGGTTTTCGATCATTGTGCCGACGGGCGGCGAGGTCGATGTGCGAGCGGCGTCGTGGAACAGGACTGTTCTGCTGGCGTCTTCAGACCGCGACTACGACGACGGCGACCCCGGCGCAGGGATGTGCGAGAGCGTCTCGGCGACATCCAGCGCGACGGAAGTGGGGATGCGAGGATCTATATGGCCGCGCCGGTGAACCGAGCCGGCATTCGACGCGGGCGGGGGCGCGCCGGAACGAGAAACTGCCGGCGGACATGAAGGGGGCATGTAGCTGATCAAGTACAAGACGGGGCACTCAGACGACGGAAGTAGTCATCGCTCTTCCCAGAACAGCTGCGGCGAACTGTCCGTGCGGGCCGTGACGGTCCGCAAGCCAAAAGTCTCACACGCCGCGGACGCTCGCCCCGTCAGGGGTGTCAGGGGTGTCAGGGGTAGAAAGCAGTTCCGCGGGAATTGCGACTGCCGCGATCCCGTGGGGCAGTCCGCTACGAAACCCGCATCCAGACTGCCGCAACGCAACTTTCCCAAGAATTGCCCTGACACCCCTGGCAGGGGGCGACTGCCTTTCAATCGCCTGCGTCCTGACGACCGCCGCCGCCGGAGACGACCCGCCAGCACGCCGTCCCTCACAGCGTCGACGGTGCAAAAGCTGGCGAACGTACGGAACCGCTCGTGCCCAAGGGGCGCCGGCCCGGACCCGCTCGTGGGAAGGCACGCAGTTCCTCATCAAGCATGTGACCGTTCAGCAGCCGGGGGCGGTGACCACGTTCCTCTTGGCGGTCGACGGGGTCGAGTCTTGCGGCGATCACTCCTTCGGCAGCTCCAACCCGTCGGCTTTGTCCAGGGAGCGCCGCACCTCCGGTTCGGCCGTCACCCGAACGCCGGGGACGACGCGCCCCATCGCCGCCTCCATCCGGGCCGTCACGTCGTCGATCAGCGCCTTCGTCAGGTCCTTCTCCGCCACCTCCAGGACGATTTCGTCGTGGATCGCCAGCACGGGCCTGTAGCCGGCCCGCCAAAGGTCCCAGAGGGCGAGGATCAGGCCGTCGGCGGCGACGCCCTGGAAGAGCGTGTTCCGGCTGGCGGGGAACAGGCAGCTGGATCGGAATCGCCCCGTCAGCGTGACCGTGTTTCGGCCGACCAGCGCCTCTACGGCTCGCGCCAGTTCGGGGGAGGGGCGTCGCGCCCGCAGGTCCGCGGCGCGAGCGGCGGGCAGATCGGCGGCGAGTGGGAGGGCAGCGTTCCAGAAGTATGCCACAACCTCGGACTCGTACGGCCGCCCCGATCGCGCCGTCGGTTGGCGGTCCCGCAGAACTTTCAGCAGCATCCCACCGAGCCACCCGACTGGGGCGGTATCGGTGTCGAACCCGCCCCCCGCGGCGGTCAACGCGGCGGGGGTGAGGTTCAACCGCGCCGCGAGCCGCTGCCCGATGTCGGCCGCATCCGTTAGGTACCGCTTCAGTTCCGGCACCAGCGCCTCATAGGCGTCGATGCGGGCCTGGACCTCCTCGTCGGTCAGTTCGACGCCGTACGCCTCCTTCGCCTGACGTTTCAGCGACGCCGCGCTCATCCCGCCGGGGCGGCCGAAGCTGACGGCCTTCGCCGACTGCCGCTCCGCCTTCGTCACCTCGCCCTCCGGCTTGCCCAACACCGCCGCGGCGATTCGGCTGTGCAGGTCGGCCCCGCCGTTGATCAGGTCCGCCAGCGACGGGCCGAACCCGAACTGGTCCATCAGCACCGCCGCCAGCACGCACAATTCGACCTGGGCGTAATCCACGCACAGGAACACGTGCCCGGGCTTCGGCGTCAGGCAGGCCCGCACCGACGGCAGCCCGTCCGCTGCGCGGGGCAGGTTCTGCAGGTTCGGCTTCGAGCAACTCATCCGCCCCGTGTTCAGCAGGGGCCGGAACCGAGAGTGCGCCCGGCCGCCGGAGTTCGCCAGGGGGACGAAGTACGTGTTCCGGAGCTTCACGAGCCGCTTCAACTCCAGCAGCGTCGCCAGCGTCGGCTCCTCCTCCGCCAGCGTCGTCAGCGCGGACTCATCCGCCGCCCACGCGCCGGATTCGGTCTTCGGCTTCGGCAGGTCCGGCCGGCGGGCGTGCACGTCCTCCAAGAGGGCCTGCAACGACGCCCCGCTGCCGGGCCCCTCCACCACGAACCTGGTTGGCGGATCGTCGAACGTCGCCCCGGCTAGGTCGGCGCGGAGACCTTCGATGCAGTCGCTGAGTTCGTCCCGCGCTGCGGCGGCGCGATCGGCGTCCACGCCCAGCCCGTTGCGGCGGAGGACGTCGCACATCACGGCGCTCTTCAGCTGGGTGTGGTGGGTGAGCGGGCCGTGTTCGCGCCAGGCGGCCGCCAAGCGGCCGTCGCCCGTCTCGCCGAACGTTTCCCGCCGGTTCTCCCGCGCGGCCCGTACGCGGGCCTTCAGGACGCCGAACAGCTGCCACGTGACGACTGCGTCGCCGGCGGCGTAGCGCAGGTAATCCGGCGGGATCCCGGCGACCGACTTATCGCGGTACTGGCCGAACCCGGTCCGGACGTCGTTGCCGGCGGCGTCGGTCAGGGTCTTCGGCAGAGCAATGCCGAGGAATTCCGCGGCGCAGGCGTCGAGCGAGAACGCCCCGCCCGTTGTGCCCCGCGTGGCGAGGCTCAGCAACTTCGCGAGGATCATGGTGTCCCACGCCCGGCCGTCCTCGACGAGCGCGTACACGTCGCCCCGCACGCCCAGAACCTTCTGCACGACGGCGAGGTCGAAGGCGGCGTTGTGGAACACCCAGGTGCAGTGGTCGTGCGCCGTCCAGAACGCTGGTAGGTTCTTCCGGGAGACGAACGCGCCGCGGTCGCCGTCGGAGGCGACGCCGAGAACGTAGTCCGGCACCCGCTCCGGCAGGTCGTCGCGGATCAGCGTAGTCTCGGTGTCGAACGCGAACGCCTCGGCGAACACGTCGTCGCCGGGAACCCACTCGCGGAAGGTCGTCCGCTGCGTGCCGACCGCGACGTCGATTGCGGTCCGGCCGGTGAGCACGCCGGCGGTGAGGAGCTTGCCCATCAGAAACCCTCCGGGAACAGGTGGTCGTTGTCGTCAGACTGCACGTCGATCGCCGCGGCGGCGTTCACCTCGGCCTTTCGGTCCACCGGTAGTTCGCTGTTGACAGGCGGAACGGCGACCGGGTCGGCGTCGGACTCTTCCCAGTGCAGGTCGTCCCCCTCGCAGACGAGAGTTACGGCGACGGCGTCGGCGGGCTTCGGGCAACAGGCCCGGCACACGATGGTGTCGTTGGGCAGCTTCCAGCCACAGACAAGGGCTTCTGGGGCCGGTCCGACATCGCCGTCGTGGGACATGGGATCGGGGAGTTCGATGGCCCAGTCGGGTAAGGGGGCGACCGACCGCGGAACCAATGGAGGAGGGGCGTGGTTTGTCATTGAGTTGAAAATTTGAGGCTGAATAAGAATTGGATTGAATAAAAGAGGGGCGGGAACTACACGCGTCCCCGCCCCGCCACTCAGGGCAGACCGACGCCGAAGTAGTGCAGGGGTCGCTTGTTGCCCCCGGTCCGTTTCTGCTTGCCGGTCACGCGCGGGAACGCGGCCTTGAGTTGCCGGCCGAACTCGCTCTCGTCGAGGGCCGGCTGGCCGCGGTCCGCGGACCACTGGTTGAACAGCTCCCGCAGCGTCGCCGCGGGCACCGCCTCGTTCGCGCCGAGCACGCAGGCTTCCTTGACGAAGGCCTTCACCGGGCTGGCCAACGCTTCCAACTCCGCCCGCAATCCGTCCGACCCCGCCGGCTCGGCGAGTCGGCCGGTCTCGATCAGGTCGAGGTAGCCGGCCAGCGCCCAATTCAGGATGGCCGGGAGTTCCGGCCGCAGCTTGTCCTTCAGGTGCGGGTCTTCCGAGCCGGCGAAGGATTCCGTGAACTTGACCCCGACGAACCGGCTGGCGATCACGCCGCTGGGGTCCGGCAGGACCGGCAGCTCGTTGCTCGCGATCACGATCCGCACCGGCGGGCGGGCGGTGACCGGCTCTTTATATTTCCGGTCGAACGTGATCGGGTCCCCGCCGGAGAGCGACAGCAGCATCTCGATCGGCGCTTCCCGGGACCGCCGGTCGGTCGGCAGGCGGAGGTCGCCGATCAACAGCAGCCGCTTGTCCAGCAGGTCGGCTCCATCGAACTGGCCGCCGAGCTTTTTCAGCGGCACTGCGGAACGCATCTCCGGCCCCAGCAGGGACTCGAACACCCACATGATCGTTCCTTTCCCGCTCCGCCCCGGACCGATCAACATCAGCATCTTTTGGAACAACGCCTGACTCATCAGTAGATAGCCGGCGTACTGCCGAAGCACTCGGACCGATTCGGGGCGGCCGGGGAAAAGTTGGTCGTGCAGGAACCGCAACCAAGTCTCCGGCCGCGCGGCCGTCGAGTCGTACGGGACGGGACTGACCCAGCGGGTAAACCGGCGGGGCGTGTGATCGACCAGGCACGGCGCTTGTGCCGCGAAGGACGGCAGGTGCAGCAGCCCATTGGCGGCGGGAAAGACTTCGGCCGGGTCGGCCCACCCGTCCGGCGGATCGCCGACGATCCAGTCCCCCTCGCCCACGCCTCTGGGCATCAGCGCGTCGGCCTTCGCGTGCATCACCGCCCCGGACACGACCTGGGGGCGAACCTCGACGAAGTGCGGCTTCAAGGTCGTGACTGAACGCAATTTGAACTCGTCGTCCGAGACGTCGACGAACCGGTTCTCATCCCACTGATAGATCTTCCCGTCTCGCACCCACACGCCGGGCACTCCGTCGACCGCACGGCTTACGAGGATCACGCCGCCCAGTTCCTCCGGGTCGACGAGGCCGGCCTTCCGGCGGCCGGCGTCCTCGATCGACTCCGGCGGTCCTGCGTCAGCGATCAGCGCCTGCAGTTCCTCGACCGGGTGCGCCAACAGGAAGTCGTCCATCCCGACCTTCCCGCCGTTCGGGCCGGGCGGCAGGAACAGCGCCTTCACTTCGGCGCCGGCGGCCTCGAGTAACTCCGCCAGCGAGGCGGCGGCCTGTCGGACGGAGCGGTTGGTGCGCCCGTCGCTGTCGAAGACGATCGTGACCGGGCGGCCGACCCAGTCGATCGCCTCCAGGTCGGGCATCAGCTTCCGCTCGCCTTTTGCCTTGAACATCGAGACGCCGGCCAGACCGGCCGTGGCGACGCCTTCCTGCGTGGCCTTAGCGGCCTTCTTCGCCCCTTCCGTGATGACCACTGGCTCCTTCGGGCTGATGAACGCGTCGGCGGCGTCCGGAGGCACGAACAGCCGGGCGGTCGAGCCGACCGGCGACTCGTACTTGATGGGCTTGCCGTCCTTGTCCTTGCGCGGGCGGTCGAACTTCAGTTGCACGTGCCCGTCGGCTCCCGGGTAGGGAGTGACGAGCGCATGGCCCAGGTCCGGGTTCGGGTTCGGCCAGTTCAACAGGCCGGCGGCATCGATCGGGCTCGCCGAATAGAACCCGATCTCGGCGATCGTGGCGGCCGACAGGCCGGCGCCTTCTTCGAGTTCTTTACGGTGGCGCGGCAGCAACGGGTCGTCGTCGCCCGGGCAATGCCCGAGGACGTCTTTGGGTGCTACAATCATGGTGTCGTGCGTCCCCGCCGTTCGCCCACGCCCGGCCGTGCAAGGCCGGGGCGGGCGGCGGGGGTTTCAATTGAAAGGTTGGGAGTTCGTGAAAGCCCGGGCGTTCACACGCCGCGGGACACGAGCACCGCCTCGAACGCGTCCTCCCGGCCGCCGTCGCCGCCGACGGGGGGCACGTCCGCGCCGCCGTTGAGGGCGGCGAGGAACGCGGCCGCCGCGTCCTCGGTGACGAACCACCGCCCGCCGACCCGCACGCAGTCCAACCGCACCCCCTTCACGCCGCGTTGGCGCCACCGGTGGCAAGTCGCCAGGTGGACGCCTAAACTCTTCGCGAGCTTGGTGAGGGGAACGAGGTTTTCGGGCAGGGGCATGGGAGCGAGGGCCGCGAGAAAAAAGAGAGGTGCTCACCCCTGCACACCCCGAGATAAGACGGCCGCTTATTTCTCGAACGGTTCGGAGTCCCGCCTCCGGCAACGCATCTTTCTGGGGAGCGGGTGTTTCACCCGTGGCCCGAACGATGTCGGTCGGTTGAACGAAGACGCCCCGCTGCCCAGGTCGGGGAGGCGGGGGCACGGGCCCGTCGGCTGTCGTTCAGGTCGACGCCAAACCTGTGAAAGGCCCGTTCGCCTGCCCGAAATGCTCTTCAACCGGCGCATGATTTTCGCGGGACGACAGCAGGCGGGCGATCCGCCCGTCGCCGGCGGGCCGGCCAAGGTCCCAGTGCGGGTACCGGCCGCGGAGTTCGCCGCGGCTGGACGGCCCGCACCGGTGCTTCAAGACGCTGCCCCCCCCGCCACTACCGCGTCTTCAAACGCCGCGATCTTCGTAGTGCTGTCGCGGTTCGGCAGGGCGCCCGGTACGACGCCGCCAAAATTGAGATCCTCAGGGACCCATCATCGATTCCGGACGCCCCGCGAATCACGCCGCCCCATAGGAAATGATGTGTAGGGACCGCGAGAAGGGCCGGCCTGCACCCCTGCACACCCCCAAGTAAGCCGGCGGCTTACGTCTCGTCGGTCAGTTCGTCGTCCTGCGACCGGACCACAATTTTCGGCTCCGGCCGGATCGCGATTAATTCGCGGAGCTCCTTGATCACGCGTTCAACCCGCGGGAACTCCCCCGTCGAATCTGCGAAGCTATCGAGGATTTCCCGTCGCTCCCTGTCCGTCTCCGCGGCCTCGAGATCTGCCAGCCAACTTCGGGCGACTTCGGCGATCTCCTTTTTCTCGCCGCTCCGATCCTTCTGCGGGTCGGGATCGTTCTCTGCCCGTAGCTCGATCCGTCGGTTCTTCGTGCCGATCATGTTCTCCCCGACGGTGGGGACCGACGTCGTCCTTCGCTCGATACCGCTCCCGGCAACTCGGTCGCCGGCTTCCCGCGCCGCTTCCCACCGCTCATAGACGGCGTCGTGAAAGCCGTCCGGCGCCTCGTCGGGCGCTGTCCGCATCAGCGGGCGCACGAACAGTTCCTCCCAACGGTCGATCGAGTAGTCGAAACCGGTGATCGCCTTAAACGTGGCCTCGTACTGACTGCGAACAGTCTCGTCGTCGCGGCCCAGCGAGGCCGCCACCTCGGACAGCGATTGAGCGAGGTCAGGGCGGTAGCGCCCGTCCTCCCGGCGATAGTTCCGGTCGGGCCAGTCGGGATCGGCGGCAACGTCCTCCCGGTGCCCGTTCATGAATCCCTCGCGGAGGTCCCACACCTCCAACTGGAGGGCCAGCTTGTCCTCACGCAACCTCGCTGCGCTGCCCAGCCCCAGCCGATTTCTGAGCTGTTCGTGGGCGACCTTCACCTGCTCGGCCGCCGCCGAGGGGGTCACGCCCGCCGGGACGGTGACGGTGGTATGGTTCAATTCCTGCCCTAACGTGCTCGCCGGCTGCGCCGCACGCTCGTCGATCAACCGCATCGCCTCGGGTAGGGCGGACATATTTTTCCCAAGGGCGGACGTGACGAGGGCGAGCCCAGCGTGCAGACGGTCGGCGGCGCTCAACTGGAACAACGCCGTCTGAAGTATCTGGCCCCAGTGCGGGAACCTTCTGGCGTCCCCGCGGTTCTCTCGAACCTCGTCGATCTCGAATCCCTGATGCGAGGGACTGACCGGGGGGCCGAGCACGTCGCCGTTCCACCCGATCCGACCTAGGGCGACCAGCGCGACCCAATCAGCAAACCCCTCGTCGTCGAACCCGCCGTCGCCTTCGCCGCTGAGCCAGGGGGCCGCCTCCCCACTCTCGTACCACCGTTTCACCCTCGCCCAGCCCCACTGGTAGACTGGGTGTCGGCGGACCAGTTCCCAGCGCAGGTCGGGAGGGTACTTGAAAAGGTCCTGCGGCGGCCGGGGCTCGGGAATTAGCCGCGCGATGGTCTTCGGCGCCAGGCCGGCGAAGTCCGCCTCGAGGATCTCGGCGGGCGTCGGCACGGCATTCCTTCGGGTGAGTTCAAAAGGTGCCGGAGGTCTATCCGGTCGCCTTCGCCAATTCCACCGCCGCGGACAGGTTCCGCTCGGCGTAGATCTGCGTCACGTCGGCGTTCTTGTGGCCCAGGGCGGCCTGGGCAGCCTCCAAGCCGGCGATGCGGCGCACCTCCGTTGCCTTCGCGTGGCGGAGCTGGGAGGGGGTCCACGGCTCGACGTCGGCCCCGGCCTTCTTCGCCTTCTCCACGCCCCGCTTCACCGCCCGGCGATAGCTGTCGCGGTCGTACTGATCGCGGCACTTCCGGCCCGGCTTCCGCTTCGCCTTGCGGCGGGCGGCCTTCTGCTCCGCCAGCCGCGTCGTCTCGCTGGCGTACTTCATGGTGGTCCGCTCGCGGCCGCTGTACGGCGGGCGGTGGGCGTACCGCCACTCCTCCGCCTCCTTCGGGCTGAACAGCGGCTTGTCGTCGGGGCGACCGTCAAGGAACGGCGCCAGCGCCGCCTGGGCCTGCGGGCCGAGGGGGACGGTGCGGTCCTGCCCCCGCCACTTGTTCTTGTGCTTTTGCGGGCGGTAGACCCAAACCTCCTCGGTGCGGTCGACGTCGCTTGGCGTCATCTGCACGACCTCGCCGGGGCGTATGCCGGTCAGCCGCTGGACCTTCACCATCGCGGCGACCTGCGGACCGAGGTGGGGCAGGGTGGCTTCGACATGGGCGTCGGGGACCGGCCTGACCGGCTCGTTCTCCCGAGCCGCAGTCCGCCCGCACTTCAGGCCGTCGACTGACTGCAGCCCGTGTAGCACGCTGGAGGGCACCAGCTCCTCGCTGACCGCCCACTTGAAGAACCGGCGGACGCGGTTGATCCGGTTGTTGACGATCTTCCGACTGATGTCCTGCACCGAGATCATGTGCTCGCGGACCGCCTTCAGCCGCTTCGGGCCGAACTCCGCCGCAGGCGTGCGGCCGTACAACTCGCGGAGCGGCTTCAGCGACGCCTTCACGTCGCGGAACTCCTGCGTCGGCTCCCCGTCGGCGCTGTAGTACCGCTCGGCGAAGTCGAGGTAGGCGACCATCAGAGCGTTCACCGACGGCCGCTGCAGCGTGGCCGAGGACTGGCGCATTACCCCTGACACCCCTGACGCCCGCGCCGCGGCGATGTCCGCGTCAGGGGTGTCAGGGGGTATCGTTGCGTTCGGGGCGAGGAACCGCTCGGCGATCAGCCGGGCGTAGGCCTCCTTCGACTCCGGGGTGCCGTACTTCCCCAAGTAGATGTGCTCGCCCGCGAGGATCACGCGGGCTTGGCCGGACGGTTTGTGCAGCCGGTACGACGGCGGCTTGGCGCTGCGACGGGGCATGGGAGCGGACCTTCCAGACGCGCAAAAGTGGTAGGACTACCACTTCCACGGGCGGGTGAGGCCGCTCAGCCCCGGAGGACTGGTAGACGCAAACGCGTCTTCGGCAACGACTTACGACGAGTATCCCCGAGAGGATTCGAACCTCTGACCTCCGGCTCCGGAAACCGGCGCTCTATCCAGCTGAGCTACGGGGACGTGTCCCTTGCGGGACCAAAAACCCGACCACGCAGACGAACCGTGAGGTTCGGAATCCGACGGTCGGGCCGGTCGAACAGTCTCACCCCGGCGGGCGGCGCTGTCAACGTCGCGTCCGACACCCATGGCCCTCGACGGGTTCGCTCCGCGTTCCTCGATCGGCGTCCTCATGCGTCGCGGTCGGACTGGAACGACCTGCGTAAGATGCGGGCGACACGTCGTCGACTCACGCCCCTGATGACTCACGCCCTCCGCTGCGGGGAAGCCGCCATGACCGAACCGACCACCGAGACCGCCACCTTTGCCGCCGGGTGCTTTTGGGGCATCGAAGACGCTTTCCGCAAGACCCCCGGCGTGATCGACGCCGTCAGCGGG
The DNA here is from genome assembly GCF_013036045.1 of Alienimonas chondri. Classification (GTDB taxonomy): domain Bacteria; phylum Planctomycetota; class Planctomycetia; order Planctomycetales; family Planctomycetaceae; genus Alienimonas; species Alienimonas chondri. The sequence continues at coordinate 11,696 of NZ_WTPX01000080.1, read as the reverse complement.
TACATCGGCGGGCGCCTCGACAATCCCACCTACGAAGACGTTTGCTACCGCGACACCGGCCACGCCGAGGCGGTGGAAGTCACCTTCGACCCGAACGAGGTCTCGTTCGAGCAGCTCCTCAAGCAGTTCCGCGAACTGCACGACCCGACGCAGGTGGATCGGCAGGGGCCGGACGTGGGGAGCCAGTATCGCAGCGCGATCTTCACCCACTCCCCGGAGCAGCAGGCCGCCGCGGAGCAGTGGAAGCAGGCATTGAACGACTCCGGCACGCTGCCGCGGCCGGTCGCCACGCAGATCGCCCCCGCCACGACCTTCTACCGTGCCGAGGAGTACCACCAGCGGTACTTCGAGAAGACCGGCCGCAGCGCCTGCCATATTTGATAGCGGAGGTGGAATATCGGATTGCGGATGGGAGGAAACCGCGGTTCTTCCCCCACATCGCTCATTCCGAACCCGACCTCTCCCATGCCCCTGATCGGCAATAAGTTCCTCGAACACGATCTGCGTTCGTGGCTCGACGAGACCGGCCACTACGGCCGCAGCGCCGTGGTTGAGGAGCTGGATTTGGTCGCGGTGCAGCGGCCCGGGTGGGTGCAGGTGTTTCGATTCCGGGTGCGGGCGAAGCAGAAAGAGACCGGTGAATGGACGGCCCTGCGCGGGTTGGCCCGGGACGACGAACGGGCGAAGCGGAAGGCGGACCGCACCGCCTACCGCCTCACGGAGGGCGACGCCGAGTACGACGACGCCTTTGACGAGTGGAGCGACGGCCTGCTGACGCTGCGCTCCGCCGCTCGGGGAGCGGCGCGCGGGGGCGAGGCGAACCCGGGCGGAGCGGGCGCTTTCGCCGCCGCGGCGCTGGCGGTGGGCGGGTTGCTGGTCGCCGGGGCGATCGTCGCGACCCGCGTCTTGTGACGTCCCCGGCGCCTGATCCTCGGCGTGCGTTCGATTCCATGAAGAACCAGTGAGCGCTCACGGGCGTTGGCCGCGTTACGCTATGGCCCTGAAGACGTGCCCGGAGAAACCGCCGATGATCGCCGCCGCCCCCGCCGCCGGAACCGCTCTCAATCGTCGTGCGAACGGCCGGCCTGCCTTTACGGGGCCGTCATTCACGGAAACGGAAGAGGACCTCGCCGATCTGCCGGATCGGGCGTTGCTGGTGCGGTTCGTCGAACGGCGGGACGAAGCGGCGTTCGCGACGCTGGTCGAACGCTACGGCCCGCTGGTCGCCGGCGCCGGTCGGCGGACGGTGGGCGGCGGACCGGGTTCCCTGGCGGACGCGGACGACGCCTTGCAGGCGACCTTCCTCTCGCTGGCCCGCAACGCAACCAAGCTGATCGACCGAATGGGGCCGGAACGCACGCTGGGCGGGTGGCTGTACCGGGTCGCGGTGAACGCCGTATTGCAGGCGAAACGCAGCGACGTCGCCCGTCGTCGGCGTGAGAAGGCGGTCGCTCGGGAGGAACGTCCCGGTTCGTCACCGCCCGCCGCCGGGGCGCCGCTGGCGGACGTGCAGCGGAGCGAAGAACTGGACGCCTTGGAGGAGGAACTCGCCGCGCTGCCGCCGGGCGAACGCGGGGCGGTGGTGCTGTGCCATCTGCGGGGCCGCACGCAACGGCAAGCGGCGAAGGAGTTAGGGGTGCCGTTCGGGACGTTCCGTCGTCGTCTCGACGCCGCCCGCGGGCGATTGCGGGAGCGGCTGGAGGCCCGGGGGGTGACCGTCGGCGCCGCGGCGCTGGTCGCTCTGTTCGAGCAGATTCAAACCGCCGGCGCCGGGACGCTGCACGCCGCGGAGGCCACCGCGATCGCCGCGGAGGTGACGAAACAGTTGCCGCCGCCGCACGTGTTATCCCCGAGGGTGCCGATCGCCCCGCCGTCGCCCGCATCCCGGCCGACGGCGCTGTCTTGGGAACCGATTCTCACCACCGCCGCGGGCTTGGCGGTGGGCCTGTTGGCGGCGGTCGGGCTGTTCGATCTGCTCGGCGGCGGGTTCTCGGAGGAGAGTTCGCCGTCCCCGGCGCCGTTCGTCTCCAGCCCCGACGATCTCGGCGCCCCGATCCGCGGCACCGCGGACCTGATGTGATGCCGCAAGAACGCCGCGGTACGATTCGGGAGCCATGACGTTCCCCTCAAACCGAGACGCGCCGACGGACGACCTCGACGCGATTCTCGCCGACCTGTGGGAACGACTGGGCGACGGCGCCGCTCGTTCGAAACCCGCCTTTCATCTCCCCACGCTCTGCACCGTGCGGGCGGGGGAAGACCGGCCGGAGCCGACCGCCCGCACCGTCGTGCTGCGGCATGCGGAACGAGGCGGCGGCGCCGCGAACGGCGGCGAGATCGGCTGCCATACCGACGCCCGCGGCGCCAAGGTCGCGGAGTTGCGGGCGAATCCGCGGGCCGCCTGGGTGTTCTACGACCCCGCGGCCCGATTGCAGGTCCGGGCGACCGGCGCCTCCCGCGTGCTGACCGACGGCCCCGTGGTCGACGCCGCGTGGGAGGCGACTCCGCCCTCGGCCCGTCGTTGTTACCTCGCCCCGCTCGTTCCCGGCGTGGAGACGGACGGCCCGGAACCGAACGTGCCCCCCGCGGTGCGTAAACGCGATCCGACGCCGGAGGAAAGCGCCCCCGGCCGTGCGAACTTCGCCGTGCTGCGGACGGACGTCGATCGCATCGATTGGCTGCACCTGCACCACGCGGGGCACCTCCGCGCGGTGTTTGAACGGACGGGCGACGACTGGCGAGGGGCCTGGGTCGCGGTCTGAGCGGCGACCGGGCGGCTCAGGCGGACGGGGGGGGATCGACGGATTCTTCCTCGATCAGATCCGCGGCCACCTTCTCCTTGGAGACCTCGTCTTCGGCGACAGCTTGGGCCAGGGCCGCCGCGTCGCCGGACGCCGCGTCGCCGGAAGTTTGATCGGAGGCCGCGGCCGGCTGGGAGTCTTCGGGCAGCACGAAACCAAGGCGCTTGGCCCGCTCCTTCCACTTGCGGCGGGCGAGCTTCTGCATGTCCGGGGCCGCGTCGTGCTCGTCGACGATCTCCAGCCCCAGCAGCGTTTCGATCAGGTCTTCCAGCGTCACGACCCCGTCCAGACCGCCGAAGCGATCCGTGACGGCCGCGATGTGCGACCCGCCGCCCAGCAGCAGATCGGACAACTCCGAGAGCGTCGCTTCGTCCCGCACCGTGGTCAGGTCGCGGCGGAAGTCGGCCAGCGGCTTGTCGCCCTCGCCTCGGGCGCGAGCCAGCAATAAATCGTTCTTATGAACGAACCCGGTCACGTCGTCGAGCTTCTCTTTAAAGATCGGCAGACGGGAGACGGGGATCTCCGGGTGCTTCTCGAACAGTTCGTCGGCGGTCAGGCTCTGCGGGAAGGCGAGCACGACGGTGCGGGGCGTCATCACGTCCGCGACGGTGAGTTCTCGGAACCGCAGCAGGTTGGCGAAGATTCGGCTTTCGGATTGTTCCAGGTTGCCGCTCTGGGCGCCGAGGGTGGCCATCGCGGCGATCTCTTCCCGGGTCACGACGCCGTGCGTGCCCTCGGGAGAGATCAGCTTCGACAACACGTCGGACAGCAACACCAGCGGATACATCGCCCAGATCAGCCAGCTGATAAACGTGCCCACGGTCGGCGCCAACGCCCGCCAATACGTCGCTCCGATCGTCTTGGGAATGATCTCGCTGAGCACGAGGATCAACAGTGTCAGCACCGCGCTGGTCGCCCCGACGTATTGGCTGCCGAAGTACGCCGCGGACTCCGCGCCCACGCCGGCGGCGCCGACCGTGTGCGCGATCGTGTTGAGGCTGAGAATCGCCGCCAGCGGGCGGTCGACGTTCTTCTTCAATCGGGCGAGCGTCTCCGCTCCCTTCGCCCCGGACTCCCGCAGTTGAGCGATATAGCTGGGGGTGATCGACAGCAGCACCGCCTCCGCGACGCTGCACAGGAAGCTGAACCCGATCGCCACGCACAGGTAGACGATCAGGAGAGCCGGACTGTCGGTCGGCTCGACGTTCTCCAAGCCTGCGCCGCCTCCCGCGAAGGCTAGAACGGGGGAAGCGAAATCGAAGGACGACACGGCGAAGTGGTTGAGGGAAGTAGCGGCGGGACGGGAAGCGGACCGCGGCAGTCTAGCGTCCGCTCGCCTGAGGGTCCGCCCGCGCGGCGTGGAGGTTACGCGACGTTGACGATCCAAACCGCGGGGTTACGGTGCCCCGGTCCGCTTGTTCCGTCCGCTGCGTGTGCCGTTGGTTCAGCCCTTACCGCGGGTGAAGACGCTTTCTCGTCGCGGCCATGCCCTGGCCGATCCCGCCGCCCAGTTGCGGGTGCTCTCCGGGCGGCCGTCGGGCGAGAAAAGCGATCGCGTCTCCGCCGCCCCGGATTTCGACGGGGCCCTGGCCGACGCCGGATTGGCACCGCTCTCCGCGGGTTCGCTCGACACGTTGCAGGTGAACGTCGGCAAGCTCTGCAACATGACCTGCGCCCACTGCCACGTGGACGCCGGTCCGGATCGCAAAGCGGAGAATATGTCCGCTGAGACTGCCGAGGTGGTGTTGGAACTGCTGGAGGTCTCCGGCGCCGGCACGCTGGATCTGACCGGCGGGGCGCCGGAGATGAACCCGCACTTCCGTCGGCTCGTCACGGTCGCTCGGGGGCTCGGTCGGCACGTGATCGACCGCTGCAACCTCACGATCCTCATGGCCAAAGGCTACGAGGAGATGCCGGCGTTTCTGGCGGAGCAGGGCGTGGAGATCGTCGCCTCGCTGCCCTGCTACACCGCGGATAACTGCGACGCCCAGCGCGGCGACGGGGCGTTTATGAAAAGCATCGCCGCCCTGCGCATGCTGAACGCCCTCGGGTACGGGACGACCGCCGATCTGCCGCTCACGCTGGTTTATAACCCCGTCGGCCCGTCGCTGCCCCCGCCGCAGGGCCAGCTGGAAGCGGACTACAAAACGCGGCTGGCGGAGGACTTCGACGTGCGGTTCACCCGGCTGTTCACGATCACCAATATGCCGATCTCGCGATACCTCGATCACCTGTTGGAGACGGGGAAGTACGAGATGTATATGGAGAAGTTGACGGCGGCGTTCAATCCCGCCGCAGCCGCCGGGGTGATGTGTCGGACGACGCTCAGCGTGAACTGGGACGGCAGCCTGTCCGACTGCGACTTCAATCAAATGCTCGATTTGCCGCTGGCGGATTCGAGAGGGAAGGGCGCCCGGCCTCGCAACATCCACGACGCTCCGCCCGCGGAGCTCTTGAAGGCGGTGTTGGACCGTCCGGTGGTCACCGGCTCGCACTGCTTCGGCTGCACCGCCGGCGCCGGCAGCGGCTGCACGGGGGCGATTCTGTGAACCGCCCGCCGTGCCCGCGATCAGGCGACGTCCCGCTCGAAGTAGAGATAGACATAGACCGCAAGTCCGTAGGAAGTCGAATCTGCGGAGGCCAGTCGCCAGCCATCGGCCGCATATCCGTCGATGATCTTTTGCGTCTCCTCCTGCGACGACTCCGCGATGTGGTTCGCATTCATCGTCACCTTGCTGTAGTAGGTGCGAACCTCGACTTTGTACTCTTTCATCGATTCGGGCCGTTCGACTTTCGGGGAGGGGAGCGCCGTACTTATCCCGGCCGCGAGCCGAACGCAATCGCGCGGTCGGTAAGCAGCGGGGCAGCGTGACGTGTCGAACCCGATGAAAGAAACCCCCGTGCCGCCGGATCAGACGTCGTCGGGCTCTTTCTGGGGAAAAGCGGGCGCGCTGACGGCCCTCGTCGCCCTTGCGATCCTGCTGTACTGGCAATTCGGCGATTATCTCGACTTGAAGACGCTCGCTGGATACGAGGAGCGCCTGCGGGCGTTCGGCCGCGAAAATCCTGCGCTGCTGATCGCGGCGGCGGGCGGGATCTACGTGACGGCGATCGGACTGTCGATCCCGGGGGCGGCGCTGCTGACGCTGGTCTACGCGTGGTTGTTCTCCACGGTATTTGGCTATTGGCCCGGGCTGTTGACGTCGCTCGCCGTGGTAAGCTTCTCCTCCACGGCCGGGGCGACGCTGGCGTTTCTCCTGTCGCGGTATCTGTTTCGCGACGTCGTGCGGAGCAAATTCCCGGACCGCGTCGCCGCATTCGACGAACGCTTTCAAAAAGACGGCCCGTTTTACCTGTTCACCCTGCGCCTGATCGTGGCGGTACCGTTTTTCGTGATTAACGTCGTGATGGGCCTCACGCCGATTCGCGTGTGGACATATTGGTGGGTCAGTCAACTCGGCATGTTTCCGGGCACGCTCGTCTATTGTTACGCCGGGTCGCAGTTTCCCAGCCTCGCCGTGTTGGCGGAAGAAGGAGCCGGCGGGATCCTCGATTGGAAGCTCGGTTTGGCCCTCGCGGCATTGGGAGTCTTCCCGCTGGTCGTTAAGAAGGTGTTTCAACGCTCCGGTCCAGGGACCGCCGAGGCGCCCGCCGACGCCGCCCCTCCGGAGACCGCGTAGGCTCGTGTTCGCTGTCCGTGCTCAACACGCCCGAACCGGTCGCCAAGCACGACCGTTCGTCGCTGAGCCGGGTTCCTCCGACGGACTGGGCGCATCGTTCCCGAACGGTCCTTGGAGCATTATCCCAGCGCTTCTCTCGCCTTGGTTCGGTCGTAGTGGCATCCGGTTCGTTCCACCTCCCGCAGCACGGCCAAGACGTCCGGCGTCAGCGGCACGTTCGCTCGCCCCCATTGATCCTCTCGAGTTTCCGCTCCGTCCAACGCATCGCGGACGGCATAGAGCTGCAACACGTCCTCGGCGCAGGCGCCGGGGTCGCCGACGTCGCAGTCTCGAAGGCGTTCGGCTTCCTCGAGGATCGCGGAGCGCAGGGCGCGGCCCATTAGAGCATGCTTCATGGCGTGCGGTTCGTGAGGGCGACCAGACGCTTGCGTGCAGGATTCGGCGGTTCGTTGCGGCGGCGCTTCGCCCCCCGGGCTGTCCCCGCGGCGGGCGTCAGGATGCGCAGATTCCCCGCCGATGTCAGCGCCGGCTCAGCCGGCGCTGACGCTTTCGGAGGTTCCGGCGGGCGCCCTCGCTCACGCCGTATCCCGCGGGACGGTGATTCTCGCACCTGCTACGATGTTCAGATAATTCGTCAACGACAGGCTCTCGACCGCACCGGGGGCTGACGCCTCCCGCTCGCCTCGATGTCCGCACTCGACGCCCTCGAACCGCTCGACGAACACAATCGCCTGCTGCAAAGCCGGGTGCATCCGACGGACTGGACGAATCCCGTGCCGGACGGGACTTATAACGTCGTCGTAATCGGCGCCGGCACCGCGGGCCTGGTGACGGCGGGGATCGCCTCGGCGCTGGGAGCGAAGACGGCGTTGATCGAACGCGGACTAATGGGCGGCGACTGCCTGAACGTCGGCTGCGTGCCCAGCAAAGCCCTCATTCGCAGCGCCCGCTGTGCGGCGGAGGTGCGGGACGCCGCGGGGTTCGGCGTGAACGTCGACGGCTATACCGTCGATTTTCCGAAGGTGATGGAACGGCTGCGGTCGTTGCGGGCGAAGATCAGCCCGAACGACAGCGCCGAACGCTTCCGCGATCATTACGGCGCCGACGTCTATATCGGCGACGCGACCTTCACGGGGGCGGATTCCCTCACGGTCGTCGGGGACGACGGCGAGAAACGCGCTCTAAAATTCGCCAAGGCCGCGATCTGTACCGGCGCTCGCGCCGCCGCTCCGCCGATCGAGGGGTTGGAGCAAGCCGGCTATCTCGACAACGAATCGGTCTTCAGCCTCACGGAGTTGCCGGAGAGCCTGATCGTGTTGGGCGGCGGGCCGATCGGCTGCGAACTCGCCCAATGCTTCGCCCGATTCGGCTCGCACGTCACGCTGCTGGAACGGGGGCCGCGCGTTCTCTCCAACGACGACCCCGACGCCGCCGCCGTCGTGCAGGCGGCATTGAAGCGGGACGGCGTAGACGTGCGACTCGACACCGAGGCCGATCGCTTTGAGGCGACCTCAGAAGGCAAAACCGCTTACCTCAAGGGCGGCGGGAGCGTCACGGCGGCCGAGATTCTCGTCGGCATCGGTCGCAAGCCGAACGTCGACGGTCTGGGCCTCGAAGCCGCCGGGGTGAATTACGACGACCGGACAGGCGTCTCCGTGGACGATTCGCTGCAAACCTCCAACCCCAAGGTTTATGCCGCCGGGGACGTGTGCAGCAAATTGAAGTTCACGCACGCCGCGGACTTCCTCGCCCGCACCCTCATCCGCACCGGCGTCGCCCCAAGCGTCCCGCTGTTCGGCGGGGCGAAAGCGAGCGCCCTGGTGATCCCGTGGTGCACCTATACATCGCCGGAACTCGCCCACGTCGGTCTGACGCCGCAGCGGGCGCAGGAGCAAGGCATCGAGATCGACACCCTCGAACAACCCTTCGCCGAAGTCGATCGGGCGATTTTAGAAAGCCCCGACGGCGCCCCCCCCGGATTCGCCCGGGTGCACCTTAAAAAGGGGACCGACACGATCGTCGGCGCCACGGTCGTGAGCGCCTCCGCGGGCGAATTGATCTCCCAGTTCAGCCTCGCGATGACGCACGGCATCGGGCTGTCGAAGTTCGCCTCGACGATTTATCCCTACCCCACGGAGGCGGAAGCCGTCTGCAAACTGGGCGACGCCTACAATCGCGGGAAGCTCACGCCGCTGGCCAAGAAGGCGTTCGGCGTCTGGTTCAACTGGAAGCGGTAGCGCCGTCTTCCCGCGTCGCAGCGTGACGCGTCGCGGCGAGATCGCCCGCGACCCTCCCGGCGAGCGCGGCGCCGGATAAAAACGCCCCTTCGATCCGCCCGCCAAGACACCAGTCGCCCGCGGCGCCCAAGCCAGTCGCCGCGTCATAGAAGCATTCGTCCCCCTGGCCCGCCGACGCCGCGGTTTTGATCTGGGCGAATCGCCAGCGGTGGGCCGTTTGATGACTCGGCGTCGGCAATGGTTTTCCCACGGCATGCTCGACCAGCGCCGCGAACGCGGCCACTAACTTGGGCAAGATTTCTGCGGGGGAACGATCCACGTGCTCGTCGGACCAGTCCGCTTTCGCGTGCAACACCCATCTCTCCGGCGCGCCGGGACGGCCGGGTTTGGAAGCCTCCCGCGAGGCCCACGCCAACGGGTTCGGCCTTCCGTCGGGCAGCCGCGAGTCGTTGAGGAACGCGCCGTCGAACGGCAGGGCCGGGGCGGTATCGAACGCCAGCAGGGCTGCCCAGCAAGCATGATATTCCGCGGTGCGAATCACGTCGGTCAGCGGCGTATGGCCGTCGAGCAATTCGGCGGTCTGCGGGGCGGGCGCCGTGACCAAAACCCGATCGAACGGTCCCTCGTCGGCGCCGGATTCGAATGCGAGGCGCCACCCGCCCTCGCCGTAGTTCAGTTCGGCGACCCGGCGTGCCGATCGGACATCCAGATCCGCGGCGAGATGGCGGGGCAGTGCTCCCATCGTCGGCTTGCCCATCAATAGTTCGGGTGTTTCTTTGACCTGATAATCGCCGTTTTCCACAGCGGCGAGCCGGCCGGTCCAGGGCGCGATCACGCCGCGTTCGATCCACGCCTGGACGAAACGACCGAACCGGTCGTCTTTGATCGTGAAATATTGGGCGCCGTGGTCGAAGGAGAGCGAGTCCCCTTCGCCCTCGCGTCGGCTGCTCGCCCGGCCGCCCACGCCGCGGCCCTTGTCGAACACGGTCACTTGCCAGCCCGCATCGCTCAGCGTCCGGGCGGCGACCAACCCGGCGATCCCGGCGCCAATCACCGCGACCGTCGGCGCCGGTTCGATTGGCGGGCGGGACACGAGCTTCTCGTAGCGGTCCATGTCCAACCTCGCGGCATGTCGTTTGACGGAGCGATCCCTCACCACGCCGCTGATCGGCTTCGACGGCGGGAAGGGGCGATCGAACTGGCCGAGAACCCATAACAATCCCCCGTAACTGGAGGGGTCGCGACCGTCGAGGGCGAAGCGATGGTTCAGATCAAGCAACAGTTCGAGACAGCGACGAGGCCCCGGCGTCCAGTCGAGCAGCGCCTTGCCCCATGTCATGCGAACGTTGTTATGCAGTTCGCCCTGCCGCAGTAACGACCGCTGGCAGAGATCCCAAAACGCCGTCCCGGTCGTCCCGCGGGCGAGCGTCTCCCAATCGTATAAAGCCGGACGTTCGTCGCTCGCATGAGCTTCAAGCGTCTCGCGGGCCCAGTCGGGGATCGCATCCAGGCTGTCAGGATCGGGGGTGTGGAAGCAGAAGTGATAGGCCAACTCTCGCCAGGTCAGAAGCTCGTCGAGGAACTTCTCCGGTCCTTTGCCGCCGAGGTCCTTCGCCTCCCGGGCGGTGCGGAAGGGGCTGACCATGCCGTAGTGCAGGTATGGACTCATCCGGCTGGCGGAGCCCTCGCGGGCGGCGTCGTTCCGCGTCGCGGCGTATTGTTTGAGGCCGTTCTCCCGATACGCAGCCCAGCGCCGCTCCCCGGCGACCAGACCGCCGGGCGTGTGACCGGCGATCGGGAACACCGTGTGGTCGATCGCGCACTCCGCGACCATCGCCGGCAGATCGGCACTCGCCAGTTCGATCGGTTCGAACGGCAGATCGTCCGGCAGGAACGGTCCGTCGGCGCCGCGCTCTCGCGGCGTGGGGACGTCCTGCCATACCTCCGTCAAACGCTGCTTGCGGAGCTTCGCCGTCGCCTTCTTGAATTGAAACGCCCGATCCGGTCGTTGATCGACCAGCGGCATCGGCACGACGCAGGAAGTGTCGACGCTCCAAATCGGCGGGCCGCTGCCCGGCGCCACGGCGTCGAGGTGATCCGTCAGGCCTGTCAAGAACGAAGTGATCGGCTCGACGGGCATTTCCTCCGTGACGACTACCGCGGCCCGCTCCGCAAGCGTTTTCAGATGCGGCCCGCGATGATCGGGGCGTTCGAGGTGGAAGGCGTAGCCGACGCCGCGCTCCGCGAGCGCCGCGGAGACGTCCCGGGCCCCCTCCAGCATGAAGGTGTGGTGTCGATCGGAGGCGAACGGGTAGCGCTCCGAAATCGCGTGATAGACGAACGCCGGCAGACCGAGTTTTTGGGCTGCGGTCAAAGCTGCGTCGAGGGCGGGGTTCTCCGTCGCCCGCAAGGCGTTGTGCATCCAATACAGGACGAACTCCCCGGCCGCGGCCGGGGGAGCGTCGCGGGTGAGGCGGATACGCTCGGCGAGGCGCCTCGGGAGCGACAGGCCGGGGGGCGAAGCGATGTCGGGACGGCTGGACATAGGAGATCGTAGATGGCTGGAACCGACGAACACCCGGCCCGCTCCGAGAGCGAATCCCGACGCCGCCGCGACGAACCGCCCTTGTCGATCTGCTGGGCGCTGTGTGAGGATTGCGGCGGACTCGATTCCGCAGGCGCCCGCGCGTCGCTTCGTCGCCTCGATTCTCGCCCCCGATTCATGCCTGCTGAGCCGATCACCGCCGACTCCGACGACGGGCTGCAGCCCGTGCGCGGGGTGGCGGGCGACTGGCGGGCGGCGCCGGGGTGGGAGGGAGAGTTGCTCGGCCCGACCGGCCCGCCGCTGACTCGCTGGCGGGACGAGGGGCGGTTGGACGCCGTGAAGCACTCGCGGCATCGCACGGTGTGGCGGGTGCGGCTTGACCCGGGCGAGGATGGAATCGACCGGACCGCATTCCTCAAGATCGCCGCCGGCG
>NZ_WTPX01000008.1 GCF_013036045.1 Alienimonas chondri | reverse complement strand
TCCCACGCCCGTCGCGATGCCCGCCGTCCTCGATCCGAATTCCCCCGCCTCCCTCTCCGGCGCTCAGGACGCCGGTCCGGTGAAGCCGCTGCCGATCGACGCCGCCCGCCTCTGCGAATTGGCGAACGAACTGCCGACGCCGTTTCACATCTACGATGAAGCGGGCATTCGGGCGAACGCCCGTCGGTTGAACGCCGCCTTCGATTGGAACCCCGGGTTCCGGGAGTATTTCGCGGTCAAAGCGACGCCGACGCCCGGCATCCTCGAGCTCTTCCGCGACGAGGGCTGCGGGATGGACTGCTCCAGCGCCGCGGAACTGATGCTGTGCGACCGCATCGGCATCCGCGGCGAACGCATCATGTTCACGTCGAACAACACGCCCGCCGAGGAATACCGCCTGGCGAAGGAGGCGGGGGCGGTGCTGAATCTCGACGACCTCACCCACCTGTCCTACGTGGCCGAACGGGTCGGCCTGCCGGATACTCTCTGCTTCCGTTTCAATCCCGGACCGCTCCGCGGCGGGAACGCGATCATCGGCAAGCCGGAGGACGCCAAGTACGGCTTCACCCGCGAACAGCTGTTCGACGGCTACCGTCAGGCCCGAGAACTCGGCGTAACGCGGTTCGGGCTGCACGCGATGGTCGCCAGCAACGAACTCGATCCGCGGTTCTTCGTCGACACCGCCCGGATGCTATTCGCCCTCACCGTCGATGTGTATCAGTCGACCGGCGTGCGAATCGAGTTCGTGAACCTGGGCGGCGGGATCGGCATCCCCTACCGACCGGGCGAGCGGGCGGTGAGCTACGAAGAGGTCTCCGCCGGCACGAAAGCGGCGTACGAGGAGATCATCACGCCCGCCGGTCTCGACCCGCTGACGGTCTTCATGGAGAACGGCCGCTGCATGACCGGGCCGTACGGCGTACTGGTGACGAAGGCCACGCACCACAAGGAGATCTACAAGCGATACGTCGGCGTGGACGCCTGCATGGCCAACCTGATGCGTCCCGGGATGTACGACGCCTACCACCATGTCAGCGTGCTGGGCCAGCGGGGCGAGAAGCTGGATGCGGCGAACGCCGGGCCGGTCGACGTGGTGGGGTCGCTCTGTGAGAACAACGACAAGTTCGCCATCGACCGGGATCTCCCCGCGATCGACCGCGGCGACGTGCTGGCGATCCACGACGCCGGCGCCCACGGCCACAGCATGGGCTTCCAATACAACGGCAAGCTCCGCAGCGCGGAGTACCTGTTGAAGGAGGACGGCTCCGTCGAGCAGATCCGCCGAGCGGAGACGTACGACGATCTGTTCGCGACGCTGCCCTCCTGAACCGCCCGGCGCCGGCTGGTCTCCGCGCCCGGGAACGGAATCCGGGTTCGGTGCTTCCCGGGCGGGGATCCAGCTATCGTCCGCTCCCGCTCTTCACCGCCGAGACAATCCGCTCATGTCCGAACCGAACCCCGCTCCCGAATCCGCCGCCCCTTCGGCCTCCGCCCAGAAAGGGGTCAGCCCGGTCGTTTGGATCGGATTGGCGGCCGTAATCATCGCCGGCGGCGTCTACGCCTACGCCGTGTTCGTCCCCCCCGAGATGCCGAAGGACGGCCCGGTCGAACAGGTGGACGGTGAATCGGCCGGGGACGAAGGGGCGAACCAGATGCCCGGCGACCCCGTCGATCCCGCGGCGCCCGCGCCCGGGGAAGACGCTCCCGGCGAGGAGGCGCCCGAAGAAGATGCGTCCGACGACGCCGAAGGACTTGAAGACGGAACGCTCCCGGACGAAACGCTTGAGGACGACAGCGAGGGCGAAACGGGCGAGGTCGACTGACGGCTGAGCCGGTCGATTCGATCGGGGCGCCTGAGCGAGGACCCTCGGGTTCGTTGGTTTGGGAAGCGGCGGACGCTGCGGCTAAGCTGCCGCTTCCGACCGTTTCCTCAGACTTTCCCCGACTGAATGCCCTCGCCCCTCGCTCGCCCCCCCGTCCCCTCCACCGACGTGAAGCGGGCCGCGATGTTGTTCTCCGGCGGCCCCGCCCCGGCCGCCAACGCCGTCATCAGCACTGCCGCCGACGCCTTCCTGCGCAGCGGCCTGGACGCCATCGGCATCCGCCACGGCTACTCCGAACTGATGGCCTACGACGGCACGGAACTGAAAGAGGGCGAGGCGTACATCCGCTTCGACAAGAAGGAGTTGGAACGCTCCCGCACCTCCGGCGGCATCACCATCGGCACCGCTCGGGCGAACCCGGGCAAGCACATCAAAAGTCCGGCGGACCTCACCGATCCGGAGAAGACCGCTCCGATGAAGACGGTCTACGAGGCGCTCCGCTCGCTGGAAGTGGACGCCCTCATCAGCATCGGCGGGGACGACACCCTCAAGACGGCCAACAAGTTCGCCCTGTTCCAGGAGCATCTCCCGGCGGATGCGAAGCGGATCAAGGTCGTGCACGTCCCCAAGACGATCGACAACGACTACAACGGCATCGACTTCACCTTCGGCTTCTTCACCGCCGTCGAGGTGTTGGCCCAGGAAGTGCGCAACCTGCTCGAGGACGCCCGCGCCCAGCAGAGCTACTTCCTCTGCGAGTGCATGGGCCGCAGCGCCGGCTGGCTGGCCTACGGCACCGCGATCAGCGGCGGCGCCTCGCTGGTGATCTCCGTGGAGGACATCGTCGGCAAGTACTCCCAGACGGAGACCGTCGACGGCGAGGAGCGGAAAATGATGAACCTCGACGCCGTCGTCGAACGGATGGTCGACACGATCCTCACCCGGGAGCGTGAGGACGGCCGCAAGTACGGCATCATCTGCGTCGCCGAGGGTTTGGCCGAATTGCTGCCGGCCTCCGCGTTGGAAGGCGTCGCCCGTGACGATCACGGCCACATCGCCGTCGCCGACGTGCAACTCGGTCGTTTGCTGGCCGAAAAGGTCGAAGCCGGCTACGCCGCGAAGACCGGCGACGAACGCAAAGTGAAGCCGCTGCAACTCGGCTACGAGTCCCGTTGCGCCCGGCCGACGGCGTTCGACGTGATCCTCGGCAGCCAACTCGGCGTCGGCGCCTATCGGGCGCTGGTCGAGGAGCAAAAGACCGGCGTGATGGTCTCCGTCGAGCGGCAGTTCGACCTGCACTACGTCCCGTTCGAGGAACTGGTCGACCCGGACAACCTCGTCACCAAGGTGCGGTTCATCGAGACCGGCAGCGACTTCCATACGCTCGCCCGCTTCCTTGAAACGCACATCCTCTCCGACCAGTCCCCGGAAGACCCGATGACGAATCGGTAGAAAGTCGGCGAATTTCGAACCTGGGCCGGTCGAAGGGTCTCCGAGCGATATGGACGGTCTATTACCCTCGAAGCGGGACTTCGTCCCCAATCCCGGAGACCCCGATCAGGAGTACGCTTGGAAGGAGTTTGGCGAGTTAACGCTCGATGAGGCGAAGGAGCGGTTTGCAGACGATCCGCTCAACCGTCAAGAAGACTTCATGTTCATGGGGACTAAGGCCTTTCTGTTTTACTTCCCGGTCGTCGTCGACCACCTCCGCGATCCGCCGGGGGACGATGGGGAGTACGACTGGCAGGCCTGGATCCTCGCAAAGGCGATCGACGCTCAGTTCTTCTCGTGGAGCAAGGACGAGTCCTTGCTCCCGTTGACGTCGACTGTCCTCGAACTCGCCGATTTTGTCCGCGATCACGTTCACCAGTTTGAAAGCTGGCCGGAAGAACGGCCGCGGATCATTCAAGCGTGGACCGAACTCGCGGAGCGAATCGAGTCGCTGCAAGAGGCGAATGGCAACCCGTAGTTACCGTAACGCCGAGGCTCCGCGGAGCCTCGGCGTTAGTTTTGCGCCAGCAGTTCCGCGATCTGCACCGCGTTCGTCGCGGCGCCTTTGCGGAGGTTGTCCGACACGCACCAGAAGCTCAGCCCGTTCGGGTGGCTGAGGTCTTTGCGAATCCGGCCGACGAACGTGCGATCGTCGCCGGCGCAGTCCAGCGGCGTCGGGTACTGCCCGGCGACCGGGTCGTCCATGACCGCGATGCCCGGGAAGGCCGCCAAGGCCTCGCGGGCCTCGGCGACCGATAGCGGACGCTCGAACTCGCAGGCGATCGATTCGCTGTGGCAGTCCGCCACCGGCACCCGCACGCAGGTCGGGTTCACCAGTAAACCGGGCAGGTCGAGGATCTTACGGGTCTCGCGGACCATCTTCATTTCCTCGGAGGTGTAGCCGTCCCCCTCGCCGCCCTGCTCCTTGAACGAGCCGATCTGCGGAATCAGGTTGAACCCGATCGGCCGCTGGAACGTGCTGGCGACGAACGAGCCGTTCTCCATCGACGCCTTGGTCGATTCGAGCAATTCCGCGGTCCCGGACAGCCCCGCCCCGCTGACGGCCTGATAGGTCGAGACGATCACCCGGGTGAGGCCCGCCGCGTCGTGGAGCGGCTTGAGGCACTGCACCATCTGCGTGGTCGAGCAGTTCGGCGAGGCGATCATCCGCCCCTCCGCGGCCGCGGCGTAGGCGGCGGCCGGGTTGATCTCCGGGATCACCAACGCGACTTCGTCGTTCATCCGCCAGTAGCCGGATTCGTCGATCACCACGGCGCCCGCTTTCAGAGCGTGCGGCAGCAGATCGCGGGAGGCTTCGTCCGGCGTGCTGGCGATCACCAGATCGCAGCCGGCGAAGGCCTCGGGGCTGACCTCCTCGACGGTGATCTCTTCGCCGCGGAACGTGATCTTGGAACCGGCGCTGCGCTTCGTGGCGAGGAAGCGGAACCGATCGGCGGGGAAGTTCCGCGATTCGAGTTGATCGCGAATGATCCGTCCGACAGCCCCGGTGGCTCCCACGACGGCGACGGTTCCAAACTTCATCGAGACTCTCGGTGCGGCGGATTCAGGCGAGCGGCGGGGCGTCAGCCCCCCGAGCGGGCGAGCGGCGGGCGTCGGCCCCCCGGGGCGCGAGGCGTGTTCGCGGGGATGGTGGCGCGGGCGCTCCGGCCTGACAATGCCGCGCCTCGCAAGTTCGCGGGCGAACCGACTTCCCCGCGGGAATGTGCCGGCTAGACTCCCGGTCGATCTTTCACACGACATCCAGCGGGCGGCAGAGGCGATGAGCGCGGGCGGCGAGAAGGCTTCAGGCGACACGGTGCTGGTGGTCGGCGGCGGCGGACGCGAACACGCGCTCTGCTGGAAGCTCGCCCAGAGTCCCAAGGTGGGCGCGGTGCTCTGTGCCCCCGGCAACGCCGGCACCGGTACGGAGCCGGGCGTGGAGAACGTGCCGGTCCAAGACGACGACCTCCCCGGCCTGCTGGCGCTGGCGAAGGAACGCGCCGTCGATCTCGTCGTGATCGGCCCGGAGAAGCCGCTGGTGATGGGGCTGACGGACGAACTGGAAGCGGCCGGCTTCCTCGTGTTCGGTCCCTCGAAAGCCGCTGCGGAGCTTGAAGGCAGTAAGGCGTACAGCAAGTCGCTGATGAAGCGGGCCGGCGTGCCGACCGCGGCGTTCGAGACGTTCAACAACGCCCACGCCGCCGCCGACTGGATCAGCGGACGCAGCGAACAGGCGCTGGTCGTGAAGGCGGACGGCCTGGCGGCCGGCAAGGGTGTGCTGGTCTGCGACACCCGGGACGAAGCGATGGACGCCGTCCGTCGGGTGCTCGCCGACCGCGAGTTCGGCGACGCCGGCACGCGGGCCGTGGTCGAAGAGAAGCTCGTCGGCGAGGAAGCGAGCGTCCTCGCGATCGTCGACGGCACGACGATCATCCCCCTGCCCGCCGCTCAGGATCACAAAGCCGCGCTGGACGGCGATCGCGGCCCGAACACCGGCGGAATGGGCGCCTACAGCCCGGCTCGGGTGGTGCACGAACGCCGGATGCAGCAGGTCGTCGAGCAGGTCTTCATCCCGATCGTGCACCGCATGCAGCGGGACGAACGCCCGTTCCGCGGCATCCTCTACGCCGGGCTGATGTTCACCCGTCGGGGGCCGATGGTGCTGGAGTTCAACGTCCGCTTCGGCGATCCGGAGGTCCAACCGCTGCTGATGCGGATGTCCTCGGACCTCTACCCGCTGCTCAAAGCCACCGCGGCCGGCAAGCTGGGCGACGCCGAGGCGCCGACGTGGGACGACCGAGCCGCCGTCTGCGTGGTGATGGCCAGCGAGGGCTACCCGGGCCCGTACGAGACCGGCAAGACGATCCGCGGCCTGCCCGAAGCGGCGGACCTGGCGGACACCGAAGTCTTCCACGCCGGCACCAAGTTCGGCCCGGCCGGCGCCGACGGGCATGAGAGCGTGCAAACCGCCGGCGGGCGGGTGCTCGGCGTGACCGCGCTGGGCGACGACGTCACCGACGCCAAGCGGCGGGCCTACGAAGCCGTGCGTCGCATCCGCTGGGAGGGGGCCTGGTGCCGCACCGACATCGCGGATAAAGGCCGCTGAGGCGGCAGGGGAAAGGGGCGAGGCGTAAGGCGTAAGTTTTTGCGATGCGCTGCTTACGCCTTACGCCCCGCCCCTTTCCCCTCGCTTTACCCGCCCAGTCCGCGGTTGAGGCGGCGGAGGGCGTCGGTCTCGATCTGACGGACCCGTTCACGGGTCAGGCCGAGGACCTCGCCGATTTCCTTCAGCGTTTTCGGCTCGTCGCCCTCGAGGCCGAATCGCAGCTTGAGGATCGTGGACTCCCGTTCGTCCAGCTCGTCCATCAGGTCGAGGGCGCGGGCGATGCTGTCCGCTTCCGTGAGGTCCGCGTCCGGGGCGGGCGTGTTCTCGTCGGTGAGCATCTCGCCGAGGCTCCAGCCGCCGTCGTCCGCGGCGCTGTTTGGGCTGGTCTGATAGAGAGCCAGCGCCTTCTTGACGATCTCCAGCTTCCGCTTGGGGATTTCGAGTTCCTTGGCGATCTCCTCCGGCGTCGCGGTCCGGCCGAGGACGTCGCTCAGATGGGCCGACATCTTCCGCCACTTGCCCAGCAGTTCGACCATATAGGCCGGCACCCGCACGGTCTTCGCCGTGTTGACCAGCGCCCGCTTCACGGACTGCTTGATCCAGTAGCTGGCGTAGGTGCTGAACCGGGTGCCCATGTCCGGGTCGAAGCCTTCGACGGCCCGCATCAGACCGAGGTTGCCCTCCTCGATCAGGTCCGGCAGGGGCAATCCGCGGTTCGTGTAAGACCGGCTGATATTGACGACCAGCCGCAGATTGGCGCGGACCATGTGGTCGCGGGCGCCCATATCGCCGGTGGCGATCCGCCGGGCGAGAGACTTCTCCTCGTCGGCCGTCAGCAGCGGCGTCGCGTTGATCTCCCGCAGGTACGTTTCGAGCGGGGTCTGCACATGCCCGGCCCGACGACCGGGCGTCCGGGTGCGGGCATGAGTCGTCGTGCGGGGGCGAGCGGCGAGGGCGGGCAAGATCGGACCGGGGGCGGGGGGAACCTCCGCTCCGTCGGACCAGCTGTGCCGCGTCCTCCTGACGACGGCCGAGGCGCTAATCGCCCCGCCCCGCTGACATCGACCCGCACGCCTGCTCGACCGCACCCGGCAGCCGTCATTCGGCCCTGAATCGGCTCCCATCCGACCGGCGACGCCGGTCGTGACGGTCGCCGCGGACATCCGCGCACGAAAAACGGCCCCGGTTCGAAAACCGGAGCCGCACAGTGAAGATCAGCCGATCCGGCCGAAGCCGGACGCGGATCTCGCTCAGTCCTGTCCCGGCAGGGCGAACAGGGGACCGGCGTCCTCCGTACCGCCCTTGAGGTTCTCGTTCTTCTGCTCGGTACTGAGCTCTTCGGCCTCGCGGACCTGCTGCTCGAACTCCTCGTCGGAGGCGTCCAGCTTCAGCGACAGGCCGATCTTGCGATCCGCCGAATCGACCCGCAGCACGCGGACGTCCAGTTCCTCGCCGACCGTCGGGGTCTTGCCGGCCCGCTCCAGTTCGGAGACGTGCAGCAAGCCTTCCAGCTCCGGCTCGAGTTCGACGAAGGCGCCGAAGTTCGTGACCTTCGCCACGGTGCCGGAGACGACCGAACCCGGAGCGTACTTCTCCGGGATGGTGGTGTTCCACGGATCGCCGTCGAGCTGCTTCAGCCCCAACGCGATCCGACGGCGATCCTCGTCCACGGAGAGCACTTCGCAGGTGACGCGATCGCCCTTCTGCAGCATCTCGTTGGCGTGGGTGAGCTTCCGCGTCCACGACATGTCGGAGACGTGCAGCAGGCCGTCGATGCCCTCTTCCAGCTCCACGAAGGCGCCGTAGTTGGTGAGGTTCCGAACGGTGCCGGAAACCTTCGCCCCTTCGGGGTACTTCTTGAGGATGTCGTCCCAGGGATTGGCCTGGGTCTGCTTCATCCCGAGCGAGATCTCCTGCTTCTGGTGATTGATGCCGAGCACCACCACGTCGACTTCGTCGCCGATGTGGACCAGTTCGTTCGGGTGGTTGACCCGCTTGGTCCAGGACATCTCGGAGATGTGAACCAGACCCTCGATGCCGTCTTCCAGCTTCACGAAGGCGCCGTAGGTCATCACGTTCACCACCTCGCCGGCGACCTTGGTGCCGACGGGGTACTTCTCGTCGATGTTGTCCCACGGGCTGGGGAACTTCTGCTTCAACCCGAGCGCGATCTTCTCGTTCTCGCGGTCGATGTTCAGGATTTTGACCTCGATCTTGTCGTTGATCGAGACCATGTCCGTCGGGTGGCCGATGCGGCCCCAGGACATATCCGTGATGTGCAGCAGGCCGTCGATCCCGCCCAGGTCCACGAACGCGCCGAAGTCGGCGATGTTCTTCACTTCGCCGGTGACGATGTCGCCCTCGGTGATGCGGGCGAGCAGCTCCTCTTTCATCTTCGCCCGGCGCTCTTCGATGAGCTTCCGGCGGGAGACCACGATGTTCCGACGGTTCTCGTCGACTTTCAGGATCATGCACTCGATGTCGCGGCCGACCCAGGCGTCGATGCTGGGCGGACGGCGAATGTCGACCTGCGAGGCCGGCAGGAAGACGTGCACGCCGATATCGACCAGCAGGCCGCCCTTGATCTTGCGGAGGATCGCCCCGCTGACCTGGTCGCCTTCGCCGTACAGGTTGGTGACGGCTTCCCACTCGCGGATGCGGTCCGCTTTGCGCTTCGAGAGCAGCAGGATGCCGAACGCTTCGTCCAGATCCTCCATGAGGACCTCGACTTCGTCGCCGGGCTTCGGCGGGCCTTCTTCCTCGGTCCACTCGTCGATCAGGCAGACGCCCTCGGACTTGTAACCGATGTCGACCAGCACTTCGTCGCCGTTCAGGCGGAGGACGGTGCCGGTGACGATCTGTTCGGGATCGACAGCTTCTTTGACGTACAGCTCGTCGGGAATTTCCCAATCTTCGCCGAGGGCTTCATCGAGCGCGTCGTCGTCGACGTCAAACTCGCGGAACAGGTTCCGATCGACCATAAGAGAAAACGCTTTCGTCGCCCGGCCGATCGCCGGGCGGCGGTCGCATCACCTGTCGCCGTTCTGTCGAACGCGCAAACGGGGAGCAAACCGCGGAGGGTTGGAGTGAGGGGACGGGGAAACGCGCACGGCGGGGCCGGGACGCGGTCGAGAAGATTAGTGAACGCAGGCGCAGGCGACTAGGCCGGATCGACGGATTTTGCGGGGAATCGTCACGCCGAGGCTCCGCGGGGCCTCGGCGTTACAGGGCACACGGGCAGTATTCCGGGATCGGCTGCGGATGCACCGTCGGCGGGTCGGCGGCGAGCGCCTCGGCCTCCGCGACCGCGGCCCGCACCTCCTCCGGCTCCGTGAGGAATCGCAACGTGAGCTTCATCACCCGCGTTTCGTCGGGCTGGAGCACGACCACGCGGCCCCGCGTCCGCTCGAAACTGCGGTGATTGGGGAACGCGGTGCAGGGTTCCAGCCCCACCACATAGCCGTCCCGCTTGCCGCCGAACTGCTTCCACAGGGCGATCCACGGCAGCGTGTCCACGTCGAACCGCACTTCCAAAGCGACGGAATCGTCGTCCGCCGGCATCAGCGCCCGGCCGCGACCGTCGGCGTCGCGGCGGGGTTTGAGGAAGTACGCCTGCTCCGCGAACCCCGGCGTCGGCGGGCCGAGCTTCGCCCAGTTCTCCGGCCCTTCGAAGTCGCTGCCGCTCTCCGCCGCCCGCGCATCGCGCGGGGCCACCACCTCCGCGGGCACGATGATCCGCGATCCCAGCGGCGTCTGGTTGATGTGATACAGCAGCATCATCTCCGCCGGCACGTCGCCGGCGTTGGTGACGGTGTCCGTCAAATGGAGTTCCGGCGAGCCGATCTCCGCTTCGTACCGGGCGTGCAGCGTGAGGGAGGAACCGAACAGCGTGCGCTCGCTGACGGAACCCTTGATCACGAGCCGGTCGCCCACCCGTTTCATGTTCCAGCTGTCAGCCGGCAGGTTTGCGATCCGACCGTGCAGCGTGAGCGGGTTCTCCGTCGGATTTCCATCCGGGTCGTTCCCCGGGGGCCCCATCCAGCTCAACCCGCAGCGGGTCAGCAGTTCGGTGAAGCCGTCGAGCCAGCCGAGGCCGTTGCGAGCGCCGAGGTTCACTAGGGACGGGTGCACGCATTGCGGCCCGGATGGTGAGTCCCAGCCGAAGACCCGTCCCCCGGGGCGTCCTTCGGGTCGACCGCCCCCGACGAGTAAACCCATCCCTCGGGTCGGACAAATGCAAGCATAAATCCGGTCTGTATTGAGATCGACAGCGTCGCAGCCGATGCCGCGGCCATCTTCAACCTGCGACCATCGGAGCTTGGCCTTCTCATCGCCGATTTGGTGCGGCGGCGGCGGCCCATCGCCGGGGCGGCGGAAGGTGTCTGACTCGGGCACCGAAGAGACCTATTGGAGCGGGGGTACGTTCTTCCGCTAATCTTCCCCCGATGCCCGCCCCGACCGCCACCGTAGCGACGCCACGACGCCGCTCGACCGACATCGGCGGACCCGCGTTCAGCCCGTCCTGGTACGAACGGCTCGAAGACTCCCTCGGCGAGACCGCCTGTCGGCAACTGGGATTTTACGCGATCCCGGAGGGGTTCACGCTGTCGGTTGTCATCCCCGTCTACAACGAAGAAGCGACGCTCGCGGCGCTCGTCCAACGGGTCCGCGACGTGCCGGTCCGGAAGGAGATCCTGCTGGTCGACGACGGTTCGACGGACGGCTCCAAGGCGCTGACGGAACGACTCGCCGCCGCCCCGGCGGACGAGTTCAACACCGTGCGGGCGTTTGCCCAGCCGCACAACATGGGCAAGGGCGCCGCGGTGCGGCGGGGGTTCGCGGAGGCGACGGGGGACTGCGTCGTCGTGCAGGACGCCGACCTCGAATACGACCCCGCGGAGTATCCGACGCTGCTCGAACCGATCATCAACGGCAAGGCGGACGCGGTCTTCGGCAGTCGCTTCCTCGGCGATCGCCCGCACCGGGTGCTGTACTTCTGGCACAGCATGGGGAACCGCTTCCTCACCCTGCTGAGCAACATGTTCACCGACCTGAACCTCACGGACATGGAGACCTGCTACAAGGTCTTCCGCCGCGAATTGATTCAGGAAATCGTTCCCACGCTGAAGGCGAACCGCTTCGGCTTCGAGCCGGAAGTGACCGCCAAGATCGCCCGCCGCAAGGCCCGGGTGTACGAGGTCAGCATCTCTTACAGCGGGCGGACCTACGCCGAGGGCAAGAAGATCGGATGGAAGGACGGCGTCAGCGCCCTGTGGTGCATCGTGCGATACGGGATCGCGGATTGACTACGATCGGAACCGCGACCGTCAGGGAGCCGGCTCTGCACGGTCGCGATCACAGAGAGCCGGCTCCCTGACGATCGCGGTTCCATGTCATCCACCGATCCGCTGCTCGTCCTCGCGACCGACCTCGGCGGCGCCCCCGCCGAGCTGAAGGAAACGCACATCTCCCGGGTCGCCCTCTCCGGCGAACCGGGCGCCGGCGGGGTCGTGCTGAAGCAGTGCAAGCCGGTCGACTTCGGCTTCGTCGATCTCCGCACCCGCGAACAGCGCCGGGCCGCTTTGGAAAAGGAACACGCCGTCAACGACCGCTTTGCCCCCGGCGTTTATCGCGGGGTGAGAGAACTGTCGGACGGCGAGCCGGTGCTGGAGATGCTCCGCCTCAACGAGGCCGACACGCTCGAAGCGAAGGTGAAGCGGGGCGAAGCGACGGCCGCGGACCTCGACCCCGTGCTCGACCACCTCCTGCCGCTATTCGAGGCCAGCGAGCGAACGCCGCAATGGGGCGACCCGGCGGTGATCCGGCAGAACCTGACCGAGAACCTGGATGTATTGGATGAAGCGGAACGGCGCTTCGGGGTCGACTTGTGGGCGATCGCGTTGCGATCGGAGCAGTTGACCTGCCTGACGCTGATCGAACCAGAACTGGATGCCCGTGCGGCAGACGGCTGGATCCGAGACGGCCACGGGGACCTGCGGTGCGAACACGTCTACCTGACCACAGACGGCGTGAAAGTCTTGGACGGCATTGCGTTCTCGGATCGATTGCGGTGCGTAGACGTCGCCGACGAGGTCTGCTTCCTCGCCGTGGACCTCAAGCGCTTGTTAGAGGAGCAATACGCCGACAGTTCATGGGGTGGTCTGCATTACGAATTGCTCGACCGCTACGGCGACCGCAGCGGTGATCCAAATGCCGAGCCGCACTGCTCTGTGCTCCTCGCGTTCTACGAGTCGTATCGCGCGGCGGTGCGAGCCAAGATCGCCGCGATCCGGGCGCTTAGCACAGACAGCGAGGGCGAGAGAGCCGATGCGCTACGGGAAGCGAAACGATGGATAGAGCCGACGCTGACTTGGCTCACCATCATGCGGGAGATGCACGTGACGGTACTGGTGGGCGGCCTTAGCGGGTCCGGAAAATCGACGCTCGCCGCCGCCTTGGCGGAGCGTCTCGGGGCGACGCAACTTCGCAGCGACGTGATCAGAAAACAGCTCTTCCCAGCCGGCGACGACGGATCGAGCGACTACTCGCCGGAGGCAACCGCGGAGACCTACGACGTGCTCCTCAACCTCTTGTGGCACACGTTTCCGAACGGCGTTCACGCCGTCGTCGACGCCACGTTCCGCAAGGGGAACCAGCGGGAGCAGTTCCTCCGGATCGCGAGAACGGAAGACCCGGACGAGTACGCCACGCTGTTCGTCTGGTGCGAAGTCGACGACGCCGTCGCCGAGCGTCGAATTGCCGGACGGGCCGCCGAGGGCGCCGACGCCAGCGACGCGACGGTCGACGTGCGGCGGACGCAAGCGGCGAAGGCCGAGCCGCCGACGGAAGCCGAGTTCGCCGCCCTGCCGCACTCCGCGCTGCTGCGGCTGGACACCGACGCCCCGATCGAAACGCTCGTCGAACGTGTGATCGAAGCGCTGCGGGATCTCGTGGAAAGCGACGCCCGCGTTGCCGGGTCCGGCGGCGTGCAATAGGGTTCCGCGTTCCCGCCGTCCGGCCGCCGGTTCGGCAATCGAGGCCTCCCTACGGCCCGCCCCGCGTCCGCCGGTTCATGCCCGACCCGAATCCCAAACTGCCGATCCCGGACTCCGAGGAGTCGCCGCGTCGCTCTCGCAAGCTGAAAAAGGCCGGCGGCCCCCGCCGCCGCGGCGACGACGGCGACGGCCGGCCCCGGTCCTCGGCGCCGCTGATCTTCGCGGTGATCGGGGCGGTCGTGCTGGGATTGTTCCTGTTCGAGCGCAGTCGCGGCACCGGCAAAGAGGTCGCCTACAGCCGGTTCCTCGACGAGGTCCGCAAGGGGAACGTCGCGGAGGTGACCCAGGAGGGCGAACTGGTCTCCGGCAAGTGGGAGCGTCGGCCCACGCCAAAAGACGAGTTCGAGAACACCTTCACGACGGTCGTGCCGCTGTCGGAACTGCAGGTCGGCGAGCCGACCGCGACGCTGAAGGAGTTCCAGGTCAAGCGGTTCGACGCCGACCCGACCGCGATGGACGTCGGCACCCAGATCCTGCTGTACCTCGGCTTCGGCGCCGCGGCGCTGCTGGTGATGGTGCTCATCCTCCGCCGATCCGCCGACCCGATGGGCGGCGGGGGGATGATCGGTTCGTTCATCAAAAGCGGCGCCAAGAAGTTCCGCGACGACGACGAGAAGCGCACCACCTTCGACGACGTCGCCGGCATGGAGCAGGCCAAGAATGAATTGATGGAGGTGGTGGAGTTCCTCAAAGCCCCGGAGAAATTCACCCGGCTCGGGGCGGAGATCCCCAAAGGCGTGCTGCTGATGGGCTCGCCGGGCACCGGCAAGACGCTGCTCGCGAAGGCCACCGCGGGCGAGGCCAAGGTGCCGTTCTATTCGATCAACGGCTCCGAATTCATTCAGATGTTCGTCGGCGTGGGGGCGTCGCGGGTGCGGGATCTGTTCAAGACCGCCCGCGAAACCAGCCCCTGCATCATCTTCGTCGATGAAATCGACGCCGTCGGCCGCGAACGCGGCAGCGGCCTCGGCGGCGGCCACGACGAGCGCGAGCAGACGCTCAACCAGATCCTCGGCGAGATGGACGGCTTCAGTCCTTCCGAGGCCGTCATCGTGATCGCCGCGACGAACCGGCCGGACGTGCTCGACCCCGCCCTGCTGCGGCCGGGGCGGTTCGATCGGCACATCCAGGTCGACAAGCCCAACAAGGCGGGCCGGGTGGGCATCCTCAAAGTGCACACGAAGAAGGTGCCGCTGGCGGCCGAGGTGGACCTCGAAGACGTCGCCGCGGGGAGCATCGGGTTCAGCGGGGCGGAACTGAAGAACCTGGTCAACGAGGCCGCCCTGTTCGCCACTCGCGCGGAGCGGAACGCGGTGACGATGGACGACTTTGAAGAGGCCCGCGATCGCGTGCTGATGGGCGCGACCCGCGAGGAGGTGATGAGCGGCCACGAGAAACGCATGACCGCCTATCACGAAGCCGGACACGCCTTGATCGCCTGGGTGCTCCCGACGCTCGATCCGGTGCACAAGGTCACAATCATCCCCCGCGGCCGGGCGTTGGGCGTGACCCAGTTGCTGCCGGACGAGGAACGCCACCACTTCGGCGAACGCCGGATGCGGGACCACCTCGCGATGGCGATGGGCGGTCGGGCCGCGGAGAAGCTGGTCTTCGACGAATACAGCGCCGGCGCCGAGGACGACCTGAACCGCAGCACCAGCCTCGCCCGGAAGATGGTCGCCCACTGGGGGATGAGCGAGAAGGTCGGCCCGGTCGCGTTTCGGCAGGGGGAGACGCATCCGTTCCTCGGCAAGGAGATGCAGACCGGCCGCCACTTCAGCGACGAGACGGCCCGGCTGATCGACGAGGAGATCCGCGCCGTGCTGCTGGACGCCTCCGATCGGGCGACGGGCATCCTGGAGGAGCGCCGCGAAGATCTCGAGCGGATCTCGCAGCTGTTGCTCGAACGCGAATCGATCAGCCGCGAGGACATGGGCGACCTGCTGGGCGAGCGGGAGGTGCACCCTGACGACGCGGCAGAAGCCGCCCGCATTAAGGCGGAAGACCGGCGCAACGGCGTGGAAGGCCGCGCGACCGAGACGCCGAACTCCGATCAACCAACGATGAACGACGCTTCAAATGAAGAGTCCGCGGACGATCCGGGCGAGGACTTCGCGGGCGAGAGCGTCCTCGCGGGGGAACGATCGACGACGGGCCAAAATTGAGGCGATCGTCCCGGAGATCTAAGAACCACGGCGTCACGGCGAATGACGATCGATCCGCCTTCACTTTCATCCCCGTGGCTCGATGTTCGAATTCCTGCAGAGCGTTCCCTCCCGCGACCTCATCCCGCTCCTGGCGATCAGCGGTACCGTCGTCGCCGGGATCCTCATCGCCGTGCCGGCGATCGTCGGACGCTACTGGGTGACGTACGACCGAAATCGGCGGGGGGCGGAACTGACCGCCGAAATGCTCGCCGGCGGCTGGAGTCCCGAGGAGATCCGTTCGACCTTGGAATCGACGTTTGAGTGCCATGCCGAAGGGCGGCGCCTCGACTCGATGCCGACCGATCGAGCAGAGGCCGCGTGACGTACGGCGCCTGAACGGGGCCGATACGAACCGCCGTCTCCTCCGCCGCGGGGTTGCGGCCGTCGGCTGAGCGCCCCCGTAACGGACCCCGTGACGGGGTAGACGGCGGCCCGCAGGGCAACCTCGGCACGACCGCGGATTGACGCAGTTGGGGGGCGGACCTACGCTTGACGCGCCCCGCGGGGGGCATCCCTCAGAGCTTCGGCTCGTCCCGCAGCCGGTGGAGTAGCCCGGCGCCCGTCTTTCCCCCCGCACCCCCTTCCGATCGAAGCGGTCGCTCAGACCCAGATTCGTCAGACCAAAAGTCGCGAGCCACCCGCCGGTCGCACCTCACACCGGACTTCATGCCCACCACTGCCCGGGCCAAACGGCCCGCGACCCGTCGCACTGCCAAAAGCTCTTCCCGCACTAACGCCTCACAATCACGAGCTGATCGTCGCCCGGACGGCGACACGCCGTCCCGCTCCGCGAAGGCCAAAGCCCCTTCGAAGCCGAGGCGCACGCGGACGCAGTCGAACGACGAAAAAGAGGCCGCCGAAGACGGCCCGACGTTCGCCGACCTCGGATTGTCCAAAGCGACGCTCGCCACTCTGGACGAGATCGGCTTCGAGCGTCCCAGCAAGATTCAGGCGGCGTTCCTGCCGATTGCTCTCTCCGGCCGCGATTGTAGCGGTCAAGCCCGCACGGGCACCGGCAAGACGGCGGCGTTCACGCTGCCGATGCTGGAGAAGCTGGACCTCGATCGCAAAGTCATTCAGGGCCTGATCCTCGCGCCGACCCGCGAGTTGGCGGAGCAGGTCAGCCAAGAGATGAAGAAGCTCTCCGGCGGTCGCGTGAAGACCGTCGTGATCGTCGGCGGCCGTCCGATGGGACCGCAGGTCGACGCAATCAAACGCGGCGCCCAGGTCGTCGTCGGCACGCCGGGCCGGGTGATGGACCTGATGGGCCGCGGCCAGTTGGGACTGGAAAATATCGCGTTTGCGGTGCTGGACGAAGCGGACCGCATGCTCGACGACGGGTTCCGCCCGGACATCGAGAAGATCCTGCGGAAGTGCCCGAAGGACCGCCAGACGTTGTTGCTCTCCGCGACGATGCCGGGCGAAGTGGAGGAACTGGCCGCCAAGTTCATGAAGAACCCGGCCCAAGTCGACATGTCCGAGGACGCGCTCGTCGCGACGGAGATGATCGAGCAGTTCGTCCTGACGGTCGATCCGGACCGCAAGTTCGGCGCCCTGCTGCATGTGTTGAAGCAGGAGAAGCCGAAACAGTGCCTCGTATTCACCCGCACCAAACGCGGCGCGGAGAAGCTCTACGAGCGGTTCAGCCGGAAGCTGCCGAACTGCGCGATGATGCACGGCGATCTTCAGCAGCGGAAGCGGGAGAAGACCCTCCAAGCCTTCCGCGAAGGCCAGATCCGCATGCTGGTCGCCACGGACGTCGTCGGTCGCGGGATCGACATTTCCGGGATCAGCCACATCGTCAACTTCGACGTGCCGGAGTTCCAGGACGACTACGTCCACCGCATCGGCCGCACCGGCCGGATGAGCAGCGACACGAACGGCCGTGCGATCACCTTCGTCTGCCGCGACCAAGGCGATCAGCTGACGAAGATCGAGATCCGCGTCTCCCAGGTGCTGCCGACCTACCCGCTGAAGGACTTCGAGGCCGCCCGCCCGGTGATCCGCAAGACGGTGCAGGATCACGATGCGACGATCATCCCGGTGAAGAAGGTGACCAGCCCGCTGTTCGGCGGAAGCTGATCGGCGTTTGCGGGGCAAGCCGTCTTCGACGCGAGGACGGCTTGCCCGCACCAGGGCGCTTTCGGTTGCGGTTCGTTCTCACATCGCTACCATCTCCCGCTTCCCGTAACGCTTGCAGACGCCCCGCACCCGGCCCGTATGTCGATCACGAAAGACCGTAAACAGGAAGTTCTCTCGGACTTCCAACGCACCGACACCGACACCGGGTCGAGCGAAGTGCAAATCGCGGTCCTGACGGAACGCATCAACAACCTCACGGAGCACCTCCGTGAGCACAAGCAGGACCACACCAGCCGCCGCGGGCTGCTGGCGTTGGTCTCCACGCGTCGGCGCCTGCTCCGCTACATGCAGCGGACCAAGCCGGCGACTTATCGGGAACTGCTGACCCGTTTGAACCTGCGGAAGTAGTCGTTCGCCCCCGCGTTCGTTCGCGGGGGCGTTTGTGTTGATTGGGTCGGCGCCGGCCGAAGCGTCGGCCGTGGATCGCGGCGACGGACTGCCGTAGCGTGATATTGCCCGGGTCGTGCCGAACGGCCCCCGTGTCGACTCCCTGTCGTGAGTCCCTGTCGTTTCCCCTCGCGGACAGCGCGCCCGATCAGCGGGTTCGCGCCGCTTTACCAACCTTCCCCGGCCGGGCCGGGGATTTCAGAATCGAAGCAAGCCGGAAGTCTCCTATGCCGTCGAAGCCGAGCACGATCGAGTTCTCCCCCGTCACCGTCGAACGCGAGATCGGCGGCCGCACGATGTCGCTGACCACCGGCGACCTCGCCCGGCAGGCCAGCGGCGCCGTCACGCTGCAATACGCGGATACCGTGCTGTTCGTCGCGGCCCAGCGCGGCACCCCCCGCCCCGGCATCGATTTCTTCCCACTGCAGGTCGATTATCGCGAGCGCCTCGCCGCCGCCGGGCGTTTCGCCGGCGGGTTCCTGAAGCGTGAAGGCCGCCCGACCAACAAGGAAATCCTCACCTGCCGCGTCACCGACCGGCCGATCCGTCCGCTCTTCCCCAAGGGCTACAAGGACGAGATCCAGGTGATGGCCAATGTCCTCGCCAGCGACGGCGAGAACGACCCGGCGCCGCTGGTCAGCTTCGGCGCCTCCGCGGCCCTGATGCTCGCCCCGGTGCCCTTCGGCGGCCCGATCGCCAGCGTCCGCGTCGGCCGCGTCGACGGCGAACTGGTCCTCTTTCCCACCCAGGCGGAGATGGCCCAGAGCGACCTCGACCTGATCGTCGGCGGCTCGAAGACCAGCGTGCTTATGATCGAAGGCTTCGCCGGCCAGATGCCGGAAGACGACATGGTCGAAGCGATCATGTTCGCCCACAAGACCTGCGCCGAGCTGTGCGAGATGCAGGAAGAGCTGTGCAAGAAGCTCGGCATCAAGAAGACCGCCTTCTCCAAGCCGGCTGAGAACCCGTTCGCCAAGGCGCTGAAGAAGGATGGCTACGATCGCCTCAAAGAGGCGAAGACGAGCGGTGACAAAGCCGATCGTTCGGAAGCGGTCGAGGAACTCCGCAACGAGTTGATGGCCGATCACTTCGACGGCGACGCCGAAGAAGCCTCCAACGGCGGCACCCGCGGCGAGTTCAAGGCGGCGTTCTATCAGCTCGAGCACGACGTCGTCCGCGACCTGCTGCTGGACGGCAAACGGATCGACGGTCGCAAGCCGGACGAACTGCGTCCGCTGGACGTCCGCGTCGGCGTGCTGCCCAAGGTGCACGGCTCCGCCGTGTTCACCCGCGGCGAGACCCAGTCGATGTGCACCATCACGCTGGGCAACACCCGCGATCAGCAGCGGGTCGACGGTCTGTTCGGGGAGCACAGCGAACGCTTCATGCTCCACTACTACTTCCCCAGCTACTCCGTCGGCGAGACCCGCCCGATCCGCGGCCCCGGCCGTCGCGAAATCGGCCACGGCGTCCTCGCGGAACGCAGCGTGTACCCGGTGCTGCCGCACCCGGAGAAGTTCCCGTACACGATTCGCTGCATCAGCGACATCCTGGAGAGCAACGGCTCCTCCTCGATGGCCTCCGTGTGCAGCGCCACGCTGGGCCTGATGGACGCCGGCGTGCCGATCACGCAGCCGGTCGCGGGCATCTCGATCGGCCTCGTGAAGGAGTCCGACAAGAAGTACACGCTCCTGACCGACATCATGGGCGACGAAGATCACTTCGGCGACATGGACTTCAAGGTCGCCGGCACCCAGAAGGGCATCACCGGCATTCAGCTCGACCTGAAGATCGACGGGATCTCCGAGGCGATCATCAAGGACGCCCTCGCCCAGGCGAAGGAAGCCCGGATCACGCTGCTCCGCACGATGCTCGGCGGCATCCGTCGCCCGCGGGCCGAATTGGCGATGACGGCGCCGCGACTGCTCTCCACGAAGATCGACCCGTCCAAGATCGGCCTGCTGATCGGCCCGGGCGGCAAGAACATTCGTGCCTTGCAGGAAGAGACCAACACCACGCTGGACGTCCAGGACGACGGCACCGTGGTGATCGCCAGCGACGACGCCGCCGGCGCCGAAGCGGCGCTCGCCCGGGTCGAGGCGATGGGCGAAGACGTGAAGGTCGGCCGGATTTACAACGGCAAGGTGACCTCCATCAAGGACTTCGGCGCCTTCATCGAAATCGCCCCCGGCAAAGACGGCCTCTGCCACATCAGCGAACTGGACGAGGGCTTCGTGAAGAACGTCTCGGACATCATCAAGGTGGGCGAGACGGTCGAAGTCAAAGTCATCGCCGTCGACGATCAGGGCCGCGTGAAGCTGTCCCGCAAAGCGCTGCTCGTCTCGGACGACGAAGACGACGCCGACGAGGACGAGTGATCCACGCGGCGTCCCGATGATTCAGCGACCCGGACGCTCCCAGCGTCCGGGTCGCTCCCGTTCATGGTCTGCACTCCCATGCCGAACGCCTCGCCGAACGACATCGCCGTCCTCGCCGGGGGGCTGGCCCACGAGATTCGCAATCCGCTCTCGACGATCGGGCTGAACCTCGAACTGATCGCGGAAAGCCTCGGGGGCACCGAACCGGACGAGGCCGACGATCGTGCAGTCGCTCGTCGGAAGCGAATGCTGCGGACCGTCCAGCGGGAGTGCGGGCACCTCTCGGAGATCCTCGACGCCTTCCTAGCCTTCGCGCGTGCGGGGGAACCGGAGTTGAAGGAGGGCGACCTCAACGACTTGCTCGCGGAGTTCGCGGAATTCTTCGGCCCGACCGCGAAAGCCGCCGGCGTGCGGTTCGTTGCCCTCCCCACCGCGGACCTGCCCCCGGTGCGGTTCGACGGTCGCCTGATTCGTCAGGTGTTGATGAATCTCGCCCTGAACGCCCAGCAGGCTCTGACCGCTCAGAAGGACGCCGGTTCGGAGATCCCTCAGCCGTTGATCGAGGTTTCGACCCGACCGATCCTCGCCGGTCCCTCCGGCGGGGCGGTGGAACTGACGGTCGCCGACAACGGCGCCGGCATTCCCCCGGAGACCCGCGCGACGATGTGGAATCCGTTTTATTCCAGCAAGCCGGGCGGCAGCGGTTTGGGGCTCCCGACCGTGCGGAAGATCGTCGAGGCTCACGGCGGCCTCGTACATTGCGAGAGCGACGAAGACGGGACCGTGTTCCGCATTGCGCTCCCGTCTGTCTAGCGCTCGTCCAGCGTCCATGTTGCGTGATTCGATCACGCCTCGAAGATACCCCCATGCCCGACTCCCCCGACGACGATCTCTCCGGCGTGCCGATTCGCGTGCTGATCGTCGATGACGACGCGGCCCACGCGGAGACCGTCGCCGATTCGCTCGATCCGGTCGGCTGCGACTGTACGGTCGTGACCGGCGGGAAGGCCGGCGTGGAGGCGGTCGAACGCGACGTGTACGACGTGGTGATCACGGACATGAAGATGGACGGCGCCGACGGCTTCGCCGTACTGGAGAAGACCAAGGAGGAACTGCCCGACGCGGAGGTCATCGTGATGACCGGCTACGGCACGATCGACAGCGCCGTCGACGCCATGCAGCGGGACGCCTTCACCTACCTCAACAAGCCGCTCGACATCGCCCGGCTGCGGACGGCGGTGAAGCAGGCTTCAAAGCGCATCCGCCTCGCCCGGAAAAACGCTGAACTGAGCCGGCGGTTGGACGAGCGGTTCGGCTTCGAGGGCGTCGTCGGCACCAGCGGCCCGATGCGGCAGGTGATCGAAGTGTTGAAGAACGTCGCCCCGACGGATTCCACGGTGCTCATCACCGGCGAGAGCGGCACCGGCAAGGAACTCGTCGCCCGCGCCCTGCATCAGAACAGTCCGCGGAAGAACAAACCGTTCGTCTCCCTGAACGTCGCGGCGCTGCCGAAAGACATTCTCGAAAGCGAACTGTTCGGCCACGAGGCCGGCGCCTTCACCGGCGCGACGGGCAAGCGGATCGGCAAGTTCGAGTACGCCAACGGCGGCACCCTGTTTCTCGACGAAGTCGGGGAGATGCCCTCGGACATTCAAGTCAAGCTGCTTCGGGTGCTGGAGGACCGCAAGGTGACCCGGCTGGGCTCCAACGCAGAGCTGCCGATCAACGTGCGGCTGCTCGCCGCGACGAACGCGGACCTGTTGGAGATGGTCGGCGAGAAGTCGTTCCGCGAGGATCTGTACTACCGGCTGAACGTCATCAGCATTCGGCTGCCGCCGCTCCGCGATCGGCGGGGCGACATCCCGCTGCTGCTCGATTTCTTCCTCCGGGAGCTGACGGAGCGGTACAGCAAGCAAGTCGTGGGCTTCACGCGCCGCGCCAGAACGGCGTTGATGAGCTACGAGTGGCCCGGAAACATCCGGCAACTGCGCAACGTCGTGGAGCGGATGGTCGTGCTGGACACTGACGGCCTGCTGGACGCCGGCGATCTGCCCGAGGAGGTTGCCGGTCTGGCGCAGGAGGAAGGCGACGACACGACCGCGGCGCGCGGCTCCGGCGGGGGATCGGACCATCTGATCGGCCGCCCGCTTTCAGAGGTGGAACGCTTCTACGCGGAGCGGGCCCTGGAGGTCGTCGGCGGGAAGCGGGAGGACGCCGCGAAGCTGTTGGGCATCGGCGAGCGGACCCTGTATCGCAAGCTGAAAGAGTGGGGCTTGAACTAGCGCCGCGGTTCGCTCACGGATCGTCCGGGAGTCCGGCGTATGGCGTGTCCGGGCGACATTTTCAACCGTCGCGGGCGGTCGAAGATTGTGCGACGCGGGCGTTGGACAGGGTCTCTCCGGACGCCTAAGTTCGGCCTCGATCGCCACGGAACGGCGGCGCCCGCGGGCATGCTGGCCGGCGGTCTTTCGGGGGACCAACAGGCAAGCGAATGACGGCCGACGCCGACTCCTCACGGCCCGCTGACTCATCCCGAAAGTCTGCTGGGACTGATGACGCGAAGTCTCAGAAGGGCGGGAGGGGACGACGACGACGCAGACGGTCCGGTCGCCCCCGCAGGCCGCAGGCCTCGCCGGTGGGGATCGATTTCGGGACGGACAGCAGCTCTCTTGCGGATTTCGGTTCGGACGGCGCCCCGCATGTGCTTCCTAACGCTCTGGGGCAGATCCGAACCGCCTCCGCGATCAACGTCTTTCTCGATCGACTGACTCTGGGTCCCGGTTTCGACCAGACCCGCTTTCCCGCCAACGGGGACGGGCGTCACGGGGATGGGCGTCCCGGGGACGATCACGACGGCGTTCCCGTTCCGATGTCCGGCTTCAAACGGCCCTATCAGGGGTCCGGCGGCACCTACCAGCGAGGCCGCCGGGTGATGACCGTGGACGGCATCCCCGTTTCGCCGAAGCTCTTGGGGGCCGCGTTGCTGAGAGGACTCGTCGCCGAGACCGCGACGGGTCGGCCCGCAGACGCCCCGGTGGTGATGACGGTGCCGCACGCCTTCACGCGGACTCCCCGCGAGGCGGTCTGCGACGCCGGCCGTTCGGCGGGGCTGAACGTGACGGAAACGCTGTCCGAAACGACCTCCGCCGCCCTCGCCTGGCTGTGGAAGGATACCGCGGTCGACGGGCAGCCGGTCGGTCGGACTCGCCACGCCCTGGTCTACGACCTCGGAGCCGGCACCTTCGACGCCGCCATTGTCCGGACCCGTTGCAACGAACTCCGCGTGATCGCCGCCGAGGGCGATCCGACCTTGGGCGGTCGCGACTGGACGGAGACGCTCGCCGAGGACGTCGCCGAACAGTTTCGGAATAAATGCGGGCACAACCCGTTCACCCGCTGGCGGATGCAACGGCGCCTGCTGGGCGAGTGCGAACGGGCCAAGCTCATGCTGTCGAAGCAGAGGGTCTGCACGGTCCCCATCGTGACGCCCCGCCGGACGGAAGGGATCGAGGTCACCCGCGACCGGTTTGAAGGACTCACCGAGGATCTGCTGCGCCGCACCCGGGATCTGACGGAGTTCCTGCTGGAGAACGCGGGCATCGAGCCGCAGGATCTGGACGTCATCCTGCCGGTCGGCGGAGCCGCCGCCATGCCGGCGGTTCGACGGATGCTCAAAGAGCTGTTCGGAACCCGGGCCACCCCGGATCACGCGGCTCGCAAAGCGTTCCCGGATCCCCGCACCGCGGTCGCGGAAGGCGCCGCGGTGTACGCCGCGATGCTGCGAGCCTCCCCCGGCGCCGGCGACTACGGTCTCTCCAACGACGTCCCGCCCCGCGTCCGTCGACGGTTGCGGGCGATCTCCCTGGAGGAAGTCAGCGCCCACTCCGTCGGCGTCGAAATCGAGGATCCGAACGTCCCCGGGCGTCGCCTCAATCACGTCCTGCTGCCCCGCGGCGCCCGGCTGCCGACCGCGGTGCAGATGACCTTCGGCACCACCGTCGCCGACGCCGAAGGGATTCGGCTGCGACTGGTCGAGGGAGAACGTCCCGAGGCCGCGGATTGCGATCGCCTCGGCGAGTATCGGATCACCGGCCTACCCCCCGGCCTCCCCGCGCGGAGCCCGATCACGGTCGACATCTCCCTCGATGAGCGCAACGCGCCGCACGTCTCCGCCCACCGGGTGATGACGCCGGAGGAGCAGCGCATCAGCGCCGGCGCCCACGACCTGGCGCCGCTCAAGACGGAGCCGCTCACGCCCTCTCCCGGCTCCCGCGAGGAGCTGGAGGCCACGCAACGCCTGGCCCGTTTGATGCCGCACCCCCGCTAGCCGGCGGGCGGATCGGCTGGTGACGGGCGTTCAGATCGCCGCTACGATGCACGCATCGTCGTCCCCCGATCCGATCCGCCCGTGGCCCGCTCCGCTCTTCACGCCGCGCTCGCGATGAGCTTGCTGGGTTGGTCCGGCGCCGCTGCGGCGGCGAACGGCGAGCCGGGGCAATGGACGAACGGCCAACGCTTGTTCGCTCTGCAGGTTCAACCGGTCTTCGCGGCGAAGTGCGTCGCGTGCCACGGCGACGATCCGGCCGATCTGGGGGGAGCATTCGATCTGTCCTCCCGCGCCGGGCTGTTGACGGGCGGCGAGAGCGGCGATCCGGCGATCGTCCCGGGCGATCACGGCGCCGGCTCGCTCTATGACCTGCTGAAGTGGGAGGACGGCTACGGCATGCCGCCGAAGGAAACGGACGCCCTGACCGAGGCACAACGCTGGGCCGTTCGCGATTGGATCGACGCCGGCGCCCCGTGGCCGGATGCGGCGACGGTCGAGGCGATCCGCGAGGCGCACGCCCCCGGGGTGACGGTTCCGACCAGCGGGGGCCTTTCGAAGGACTGGACCGAGCGCCGCTACGACCCGGCGGACCTGTGGGCCTACCAACCGATCGACGATCCCCCGATCCCCCCGACTCCCGAGGGGTTCGCCGCTCCCGCCGACTCCGCGGACGCCTTCCTGAACGCATCGCTGAGCGAAGCAGGTTTGGCGCCGGCTCCCCGGGCCGACCGTCGCACGCTGATCCGCCGGGCGACGTTCGACCTCACGGGGCTGCCGCCCACGCCGGAGGAGATCACCGCGTTCCTCACTGACGACCGCGACGACCGAGCCGCGTTCGCCGCGGTGGTGGATCGGTTGCTCGCCAGCCCGCACTTCGGGGAGCGGTTCGCCTCGAACTGGCTGGACGTCGTGCGGTATGCAGACAGCGCCGGCTTCGCCAACGACTTCGAGCGCCCAAACGCCTGGCGATACCGCGATTACGTCGTGCGATCGTTCAACGACGACAAGCCGTTCGATCGCTTCCTCACGGAGCAGATCGCGGGGGACGAACTGGTCGATTCCGGTCGGCTCGAAGCGAACTCCCCGGAGGGGATCGACGCCTTGTTGGCCGTCGGCTTTCTGCGGATGGGGCCGTGGGAACACACGGGGATGAGCGTGGCGAAGATTACGCGGCAGCAGTTCCTCGACGACGTGACGGACACGGTCGGGCAGACGTTCCTCGCCCAGCCGTTGCAGTGCGCCAAATGCCACGACCACAAGTTCGACCCGATCCCGACCCGCGATTACTACGCCATCCAAGCCGCCTTCGCGACGACGCAGTTCGCCGATCGACCCGTTCCCTTTCACCCCGAGGAGGCGGCGGAGTTCGCGGGCGAGCCGGAGTACCTGCGGCAGCGTCTGGAAGAAGCGCGGGCGATTCAGCGTCGCATCGCGGCGAAGAAAGAGGCGGCCAAGAAGTGGTACGCCGATCGCGGGCTGAAGTACGGCAACCTCAATCAAAAGCGGGAAGAGGGCGCCCCGCCGGAGGAGATCGCTCCCGAGGAGTTGGAACTGACCGTCGCCGAGTACGGCCTCGAGCGGGTCGCCAAGAAGATGCTCCAGCGGCACGGATGGGAACTGGACCGCTACAAACCGATGGCGTTCTCCGTGTACAGCGGGGCCAGCCCGCCGATGAAGCCGGTCTTCGCGGCGATGCCGCTGCCGAAGGACCGGACGAAGGGAACGATCGCCGCGTCCGCGATTCTCACCGGGGGCGATCCGTTCAGCCCGGGAACGCCTGTGGAGCCGGGCGTGCTGAGCGCCGCGCTGTTGTCGGTCTCGCCGGAGAGCGAGGATCCCGTTCCCGCGGACGTGACCGGCCGGCGGACCGCGCTGGCCGGGTGGCTGACCGATCCCGCGAACCCGCTCCCGGCCCGCGTCTACGCGAATCGCGTCTGGCAATGGCTCTTCGGACGCGGCCTCGCGGCGAACGCCAACAACTTCGGCGGAGGCGGGGCGACGCCGTCGCATCCGGAGCTGCTCGATCACCTCGCGACACGGCTCGTGCGGGGGGAGTGGAAGACGAAGCCGTTGGTCCGAGCGTTGATGCTCTCCGACGCCTACGCCCGCGCCTCCCTGCACCCCGATCCGGCCGCCGTGGCCGAGGCGGACCCGACGGGGTCGCTGCTCGCCGCGGCGCGGCCGCGCCGACTGACGGCGGAGGAACTGCGCGACGCGATGCTGGCCTTCACCGGTGAATTGAATCCCGCGATCGGCGGGGCGCCGGTGCGGCCGGAGATCGAACCGGAAGTCGCTCTCCAACCGCGGCAAATCATGGGGTCGTTCGCCCCCGCCTGGCAGCCGAACCCGTCCCCGGACCAGCGCCACCGCCGCACGCTGTACACGCTCAAACTGCGGGGTCTGCGCGATCCTCTGCTGGAAACCTTCAACGCCCCCGCCCCGGACGCCCCCTGCGAGATGCGGGAAACCAGCACGATCGCCCCGCAGGCGTTGGCGTTGATGAACGGGCGATCCACCTATCTGCGGGCGCTCGCCGCGGCGGACGCCGTCCTCGCCACGGACCCCGATGCGGACGAAGCGGCCGTCGAATCGCTATTCCGAAGAGCGTTCGGTCGTCCGGCGACCGATGCGGAACGCGAGGCCTGCGTCTCGCATTGGCACGCCATGACGACCCGCCACGCGAGCCTGCACTTCGACCCGGTGCGACCGCCGACTGAGGTGGTTCGAATCGCGGTCGAGGAGAACACCGGCGAGCGGTTCTCCTACGTCGAGAAGCTTGAACAGGCGGCCGACTTCGAGCCGGACCTCGGTCCCGACGAGGCCGACGCCCGCACCCGCGGCCTCGCCGAAGTGGCGCTGGTCCTGCTGAACGCGAATGAGTTCCTCTATGTCGAATAGATCGCCGATGGCGTCTCCCCTCGCCCTGCCTCGTCGCGACGCCCTGTTCTCGCTGGGCGCGAGCGTGGGCGGGCTGGCGTTGTCCGCATTGCTGGCGGACGAGGGGTTCGGAGCCAAGGCGCCCTCGGCCACGGCGGGCGACGGGCCGACGGCTCCGAAGCCGCCGCATTTTCCGGCGAAAGCCAAGCGGTGCATCTTCCTCACGATGGAGGGCGGACCGAGCCAGATCGACACGTTCGATCCCAAGCCGAAGCTCCGGGACGTGCACCTCCAAGAGTTTCAGGCCGGCGGCGAGCAGAAAAGCGCCATGGCCTCCGGCAAGCGGTACTACGTCGAAAGCCCGTTCCAGTTCATGAAGGCCGGCGAGAGCGGCGCCGACATGGGCACGAACTGGCCGCACCTGGCCGGGGTGGCGGACGACCTCTGCTTCTATCGCGGCTGTCAGGCGGAGAGCGTCAATCACCCGACCGCGATGGCCCACATCAACACCGGCAACCGCTTCGGCGGCGACCCGGCGGTGGGTTCCTGGGTGACGTACGGCCTGGGCTCGGAGAACGCCGACCTGCCGGCTTTCGTGGTGCTCCCGGAGGTCAGCCATCCGCAGGGCGGCGCCGCGAACTGGGGGAACGGCTTCCTGCCGGCCCACTATCAGGGCACCCCGCTGCGGGCGGAGGGATCGCCGATTCTGAACCTCGCCCCGCCGGAGGGGATTACGCGGGATCATCAACGTCGCAATCTTGATCTGCTGGCGGAGTTGAACCGGCGCCACGCCGCGGATCGGATCGCCGCGGACGATCCCTTCGCCCAGACGCTCGCCGCCCGGGTGGAGAGCTACGAACTCGCCTTCCGCATGCAGGCCCGCGTGCCGGGGCTGATCGACATCGACGGCGAGGATCAGGCGACGAAGGACCTCTACGGCGTCGACGCGACGGACACCGACGCTTTCGGGCGAAAGTGCCTGCTCGCCCGTCGGCTGGTCGAACGCGGCGTGCGGTTCGTGCAGCTCTATCACGGCACCTGGGACTCGCACGATCAGCTCGCCCGGGCGCACGGGAACCTGATCCGTCAGGTCGATCGCCCGATCGCGGCGCTGCTGACGGACCTGAAACGTCGCAATCTGTTGGACGAGACGTTAGTCGTCTGGACGGGCGAGTTCGGCCGTTCGCCGGACAATTCGCCCCGCGGGGGGATCGCTTACGGCCGCGACCACAACGCCAAAGCGATGACGATCTGGATGGCCGGCGGCGGCGTGAAGGCCGGGCACACGATCGGGGCGACCGACGAATTGGGCGCCGAAGCCGTCGAGTGCGTGCATCCCATCCGCGATCTGCACGTCACGCTGCTGCACCTGCTCGGCTTGGACGACAACCGGCTGACGTACTTCAGTTCCGGCCGCTTCAAACAGCTCTCGCAATTCGGCGGGAAGGTCATCGAGGAGTTGTTGGCATAGGCGAGCGGGGGGCGTCCGCCCCCTGAGCGCACTGTCTCCAGCGACCCTTCGAGACAAATCTCAGCGGGCTGACGCCCGCCGCTCGCCTACACTCCCCGCGTGAGCGAACCCCCCTCCCCCGCCGAGGTCGTCGCCGACCGCGAGCCGGACGAGCCGCCGGTCGCTGCGGAGGAGGTCCGCAGCGTCCAGCGGATCCGCAAGCGGGCCGGGTTCGGCCACATGATCGGCGTGTGGGTCGGTCGGCAGATGCTGCGATTGCCGTGGCTCACGCGGTTCAGCTTGACCCGCAAACGTCAGCGGCCCCGCCTGCAGAACGACGGGGCGAGCTACGGGAGAACGCTCGCCGCGGACGGCGTGCCGATCGGGTACTGCTACCTGCCGCCCGCCGCCGGCGTGCCGCGGCGGGCCGGCGTCGTGCATTTCCACGGGTGGATGGAGACGAAGGAGACCCACGCCGATGTGGCCCGCACGCTCGCCGGATTGGGGCATCCGGTGTTGCTCGTCGACCTCCGGCATCACGGCGACAGCGGCGGGCCGTTCGTCACCTTCGGGGTGAAAGAACGGCACGACGTCGACGTGCTGATCGACCTCGCCGTGGAGCGAGGTTGGTTCGATCCGCCGGTCGTCACGGTCGGGTTCAGCACCGGCGCCGTGACCGTGCTGGCCCACCTCGCGGAGGA
This sequence comes from Alienimonas chondri, assembly GCF_013036045.1. Taxonomy (GTDB): domain Bacteria; phylum Planctomycetota; class Planctomycetia; order Planctomycetales; family Planctomycetaceae; genus Alienimonas; species Alienimonas chondri. Next base: position 33,989 of record NZ_WTPX01000008.1, on the reverse strand, counting down.
TCGCAAGCGGGCCGAACCGCGGGTCGCCGGGTGCCTGGCGCTGGCCCCGATGATCTCGTTGCGGCGGGGCGTGCGGTGGTTCCGCGGCATGGCGGCCCCGCGGATCGCGGAGCGGTGGTTGATGCTGGGCGTCATGGAAGCCGTCCGCCGAGCCGGGCTGAGTTTCGACGAAACGGAACTGCGCGACGTGGTGAGGGACGAGGAGCGGCCGATCCTGTTCGCCGCCGGGGAGAAGGGCGACCGCTACACGTTGGGCGATCAGGTCGAGGAGCTGCACCGGCTGAAGACCCGCGGCTGGACGAGCCTGCACACCGTCCCCGGCGTCACGCACTTCGCCGTCGGCACCGCGGCGTTCCCCGCGATCCTGCCGCTGTGGGAGGCGCTGCTCGCGGTCGTTCGCCAGCGGTGCGACGAGCCGGCGTGCGCGGACGATCCGTCAGCAATCGAACCGGGGGCCGAAGTGGAGGGGGTCCGGGCGGACCTCCACCCGATCGCGGATCGCCACCCCGATTACCAGCCCGACCGCCGCCCCGCAGGCGACGAGACTGCTGCCTCCGTAGGAGACGAGCGGTAGCGCGAGCCCCGTGATCGGCATCAGGCCGACGGTCATCGCGGTGTTGATGACCGCCTGCGTGCCGAACAACGCCCCGACGCCGGTCGCTGTCATCCGGCCGAACGGGTCGCCGCAACGGGCCGCGACCCGCAGGCAGCCCGTCGTCAGCAGGCCGAACAGGCCCAGCACGCTCAGCGTTCCCGGCAGGCCGAATCGCTCCGCGACGAGGCAGAAGATGAAGTCGGTCCGGGCCGCGGGCAGTTGCAGGGAGACACGGGCGTCGGCCGCTTCCTCCGCCGTGCCGAACCACCCGGCGCTGCCCCCCGCTCCGCCGAGGGCCAGCACCTGCTTTGAACGATGGAGGTGATAGCCGTCGCCGCGGGGGGCCGGTTCGCTGAGTTCTTCGAGCGAATGCTGCGTGAAGACGGCGGTCACGCGACTGCGCTGCTCCGCGCTCATGCCCAGCCACAGCACGGGCAGGCAGGCGAGCCCGAGCGCGGCCGCGGCGCCGAGGTGCGATCCGCGGGCGCCGCTGGCAACCAGCACGGCCCCCAGCATCGGCAGAAAGACCAGCGACGTGCCGAGGTCGGGCTCCTTCAGGATGAGCCCGACAGGCACGACGGTCAGCAAGAACGGCGGGATCAGGCCGAGCACCGTGCGGTGATCGCGGCGGTGCGACAGATAGCGGGCCAGCGCCAGCAACACGGCGAGCTTGGCGAACTCGGACGGTTGCAGCAGGACGGGGCCCAGCGGGATCCACCGCCGCGACCCGTTCCGCGCGGGAAAGGCGTAGACGAGGATCAGCAGCCCGATCGCCGCGGCGAACGCCGGCAGGGCGATCGACTTCAACATCTTCGGCGGGATCGCCGCCGTCGCGAGGCAGGCGATCGCCGCGAACGCCGCCCAGACCCGTTGCTTCGCCGCGTAGCCCGCTCCCACATCCGAGACGCCGGCCAGCACGTCCCCGCGACCGATCGCGAGGAGGCCGATCCCGGTCAGCGCAACGGCGCTCAGCGCCGTCGGCCAGGGAACGCGGGACCAGAGGATGGGGGACACGGGACGCCTTCGAGGAGTGGCCGGATTCTAATCGCCGCGGCTTGATCCGCGAACGGCGGTTCGGGGGCGAAGTTGCTTCGGGCGGGGTTCCCGTAAACTGACGCCGTGAACAGCCGCGTCGCCGCCGTCGTCGTCGCTGGGCTGCTCGCAGCGACGCTGGCGACGACGGCGGCGCGACCGCTCTATCACTCAGACGTCTGGGCGCATCTCGCCTACGGTCGGCAGGTTCGAGCCGCGGGCGAAGTGCCGGCGACGGAACCGCTGATGCCCCTGTGCGAAGGGGTGCCCTTCGTCAATTTCGCCTGGCTGGCCGGCGTGGCGGGTTCGCTGCTGTACGACGCCGCGGGGCCGGAGGGGCTGCGATTGGCCGGCGGACTGCTGGTGGCGATCACGGTCGGCCTGTTCGGCGTCGCCGCTCGGAAGCGGGGACGAGTCGCGTGGGCGGGGATCCTCGCGGGAACGGCGTTCTTGGCGATCGCCTGGTTTCAGCTGTTCGCATTCGCCCCATGGGTCGATCCGCTGGGGCCGCAGATCCTGCGTCCGCAGACGATCGGCGTCGCCCTGTTCGCCGGACTGACCGCCGTCACGCCGATCCCGCGACGGCCGGGCTGGCGCTGGCTCGGGCTGCCGATCGTCTTCGCCCTGTGGACGAACCTGCACGGCAGTTGGCCGATCGGGCTGGTCTGGCTCGCCGCCGATTGGCTCGACCGAGCCGGCCGGCTGCGCGGCGCCGCGTGGCGGAGCGATCGAGTACGGAGGGGTGCGGGGCTGATCGCCCTGTGTGCGGCGGCGTGTTGCCTCAATCCGCTGGGGCCGGGGGCGTTCGTCGAGGCGTTGACGTTCGGCCGGCATCCCAATCTCGAGGACGTGATCGAATGGGGCCCGCTGACTTGGGCGATGAATCAGACGTGGGTCTTCGTCGTCGCGGCGGCCCTGACGGCGATCGCGGCGCTCCTCAGCCCGCGGCGGATCGGCTGGGGGGAAGCGTTGTTGCTCGTCACTTTCGGGCTGGCCGCCTGCCGGACGAGCCGTTGGCTGCTCTGGTGGGCGGGACCGGCGGCGATCTCCCTCGCGGCCCATCTCTCCGCCTTTTCGCAGCGGCCACGGCCGGCGGCCGGTTCGGCGGCCCGTCCGGCGCACGAGCGGCGCTGGTGGATCGGGGCGTGGGCGGTCGGGCTGGTCATCGGCACGGCGGCGAGCGTGCCGACCTGGCGGATCGCCGCCGGGCAGTACGCCGGCGCCGGCTGCTTGGCTCACGGCACGCCGGTGCGGGCAACGGCCTATCTGCGCGAGCATCCCCCCGCCGGTCAGGTGTTCAACGCCCACGCGTTCGGGGACTTCCTGCTGCTCGCCGGGCCGCCGAACGTGCGGATCTTCGTCGGTTCGCACGCGCATCTTACCCCCCCGACGGTCTGGAACGACGCCCTAGCGATCTCCAGGGCGGACCCGGGCTGGAAGGCGAAGCTGGACCGATACGACGCGACCACGCTGATGCTCTCGGTCCAAGACCAGCGCCGGTTGATCTCCGAGGCGTCCGCGTCCCCCCGGTGGAGAGAGGTCTATCGGGACGGAACGGCGGTGATTTTCGACCGTGTGCAGCCGATGGCCGGGCCGTGACGCTGATGGGCGGCGCCCGTCCGACATGGGCCCGCAGGAGCGCCAGTCCGGCGCCCAAGATGCGGTTCAGGCGTCGCCTGACTGGTCGATTTGACGGCGCCGGGGGCCGTCGGCATGCGAGTTGCCCCTTTGTTTATCGAATCTTATTGCCGCCGCCGTTCGCCGGCGACGCTGACCACTTGCTCGCATCACTGTCAGGCCCGTCCGTCATGACCGCCGCCGCCACCGCACCGACCGCCGATCGCTACAGCGACGAAAGCTATAACCTCAAGCTCGAACTGGATACGAAGGGCTGCTCGTTCGGCCCGGGCGAGATCCGAAAAATGGAGAAGGATCTCGACGCCCTCGCCAAGCTGACCGAGGAGATGCCCGTCTCCGACCTGCACGTCACCATCGCCTGGTTCGAGCACAGCCAGGAATATCACGTCAAAACCAGTTTGGTCACGTCGGGACGCATCCTGTTCACCGGCGAACACGACAGCGTCGCCCATCCGGCCTATCAGAAGTGCATCCGCAAGCTGGTCTCCAAGTTGAAGGCCTACAAGGATCGCATGGAGACGCAGGACAACCGCCGGGCCAAGTTGGCCGAGGGGACGATTCAGCAGGTCACCCCGGACGTGCAGCCGGAGCTCGATGCCTTGGAGAGGGCGATTCACGCCCGGGACTATCTGGCGTTTCGGCAGGAGATGGCCGGGTTCGACGGATCGCTGCGCGATCGCGTGGGGCGGTGGGTGCAGCGGTATCCGAGTCTCGACCGCGAGATCGGCGCCCGATTGCCGATCGCGGACGTGATGGAGGAGGTCTACCTCACCGCCTACGACGAGTTCCTCGAACGCCCGGGGGAGATGCGGCTGGGCGATTGGCTGGACGGACTGGTCGATCCCGCCGTCCGCAATCTGCTGCGGCATCCGGAGGAGGAAGCGGAAGAGATCAGCTTCGCACGCACGCTGCGTGAGATGCAGACCTCGGAAGTGCATACCGGGCCGGGCGGCTCGGACCCGGATGCGGACGACCCGACGAACGCCGAACCCGGCCACCGCAGCATCGGCGGCACGCACGTCGCCCCCGTGCCGAGCGATGAGTCGAACGACGGACCGGAGAGTTCCGCGAAACCCCGCTGAACCGACTGCGTCGCACGAACTCGTCGCCCGCCTCGCTCCCGACCGGGGGCACGGCGGGCGGCGCTGTTCTATCGTCTGCTTTCCTCCCCGCTCTTCGCCCGCCGCCCCGCCCCGTGCCGCACGGCTCGCTCCCCTCCGCCGACCAGCTCAAACGCGCCGCGCAAATCGTGGAGGGTCGGTATGAATCGGCCAAGCGGAACCTCAAGGCGCTCGTCGGGTTCCGGCGGCCGCTGAGAATCCAGACCTATCGCGGCTTCGGATCGCCGAACGACCTGCGCGTCAGCGGTCGCGTGTTGGAGGATAAGCCGATCGCGGACCCGGAGGAGGATCATTCCTGGTGGCAGAACATGCGGTCGATGTACCGCCATTGGCAGACGGACGAAGTCAGCGGTTGCCGGATCGCCTGCGAGTTCCACGGTCGGCGGCAAACCGCATTGACGGACGAAGAGGGGTATTTCGAATTCCGCTACCGCTTCGCCGAGGCGCTGCCCGACGGCGCCTTTCACACCGCGACGCTGTCGCTCCCCCCGCAGGCGATTCGGCAGGCGGGGCCGGTTCAGGCGACGTCGTTCAACCTCGTGCCCTCCGCGACCGCCCAATTCGGGGTGATCTCGGATATGGACGACACCGTCATCCGCTCCTACGCCAGTAATTTCTGGAAAATCGCCCGACTGACGCTGCTGAAGAACGCCCGAACACGTTTGCCGTTCGAGGGCGTCAGCGCCTTCTACAACGCGTTGGCCGCCGGCACGCACAGCGATTGGGCCGAATCGCCGACCTCGCGGGACCCGGACATCGATCCCGTCGTCCCGCCCAACCCGATCTACTACGTCTCCAGCAGCGCCTGGAACCTGTACGAACTGTTCCGCGTGTTCCTGCGGGTCAACGGACTGCCGGACGGGCCGATCCTGCTGCGGGATCTGGGCATCGATGCCAACCAGTTCATCGCGGGCGGCCACGGACACAAGCTGGAGAAAATCGAGCGGATCTTCGCCTCTACGGGCGACCTGCCCTTCGTGCTGATCGGAGACAGCGGCCAGGACGATCCGAAGCTGTACCGCGACGCGGTCGCGCGACATCCCGGCCGCGTGAAAGCGATTTACATTCGAGACGTCCGCGACCGGACGCGATTCGACGTCCGGCGGATCGCGAGGGAGGTCACGGCCGACGGGGTGCCGATGAAACTCGTGCCGGACACCGTCGCCGCCGCGAACCACGCCGCCCAACTCGGACTGATCGACGCGGCTCATCTGCCCGCGATTCGGGAGGACCGCCGCGGCGACCGCCTCGATGCGACCGGCGAGTCGGCCGAACGCCAGGAAACCGTCTGAGCGTCCGCTCCGCCCCTCGCAACGAGCCGCCGCTGGGCGTCAGGAGTCCTTCCGCACTTCGCTATGCGACTTCAACGCCCGGCTGTCGTCGGTTTCGATCATGTAAGCGGGCTCGTCGTCGCTGGCGTTGCGGGTCACTTCGTTGCCCTGGATCGTGCGGGTGACCTTGGAGGTGAAGACTTCGTCGACGGTCCCGTGGCCCCAACCGTCGCCCCACTTCCATTTGACCTTCGTGCCTTTGGAGTAGCTCTTGCTCATGGGATCGAACGCCTGCCGGAGGGAGGGGGAAGAGAGCCGCGAGTTCAGTTCGAGCGAGCCGGGGGGCTGGTGGCCTCGATCGCCTTGAAATGGCCGGAGACGCTGTAGAAGTGCTCGGCGCCCGCGGGCACGACCCAGGAGAGGCCCGGCGTGAGCTTCGTCTCGGCGCCGTCGATCGTGAGGGTCGCTTCGCCCTCCAGCGCGTAGCCGACCGTTTCGTAGGGATGGGCGTGCGGACCCTGCCCCGGCGTCGGTCCTTCGTCCCAGAGGCGCAGGGCGACGCGCTCGCCCGCAGCGAGCAGTTTCTGGCCGTCCGGGCCGGTCGGAGCGGCGTCAGCGGAGACGAGAGAAGCAGACATGGCGAAGCGCTTTTGAGAAGGGAGGATTGGGGACGGGATTGAATCCCCCGCCGGCGGCATGGCGATCCGGGGCAAGCGGGGAAGCGGGATTCGGGAGCGTCCCCACCCCGCCGGGCGGCCGGTTGGGAACTCTGCGGGGATCGCCGGGCGCGGCGATCAGGAACACTCCGAGGTCGGTTGAGCCGTTGGGCGTCACCGTGAAGACTCATTCGTTCGCTCCCCTCAGTCAGGATTCGGCTCATGAACGTCGCTCCGATCGATCCCGTCACCCGCGAGACCGTCCGCGAACTCGTCGCCCCCGCCTCGTCTGACCATCCGGGCCCGCGGCTGACCCTCACGATGCCCACGCATCGCAGCGGCGCGGACGGACTCCGGGAGGACGCGATCCGATTCAAGAACCTCGTCGGAGAGGCGGAACGACTGCTGAAGGAATCCGGCTTCACGGGCGTTCGCCTGCAACACGCTCTCGCCCCGCTGCACGCCCTCCGCACCGACGACCTGTTCTGGCAGCGACAGGCGGAGGGACTGGCCTTGTTCCTCACCCCGCCCGCGGAGGACGACGGGAAGTCCGAAGGCGCTCTGAAGACGTTCCGCCTCCCCTGCGGCGTGCCGGAACGTGTGGCCCTGGGCGACCGCTTCGAGGCGCTCCCGCTGATCCCGCTGGTGCACGGCGAAGGGCGATTCTTCGTGCTGACCGTCAGCCAGAATCACGTCCGGCTGTTGGAGGGCACGCGATCGGCCGTGATGGAACGGCACCCGGACGCCCTGCCGGAGAACCTCCGCGACGCGCTGAACATCGACGAATATCAGGGCTATCTCGGCCTGCGAAGCAACAAGTCCAGCGGCGTCGGCGGCGACGTGGGCGGGCAGGCGAACTACCACGGGCACGGTGCCGGCAACCAGAGCACCGTCAAGCAGCAGGAACTGACGGAGTACTTCCGGCGGATCGGCGCCGGTCTGGAGGAGTTCTTCCGCGATCCCACCCCGCGGGAGCACAGCAGCGACCCGGTGCCGCCGGGCACGTTCAATCCGCCGGTCATTTTCGCCGGCGTGGACTATCTGTTCCCGATGCTGAAGGAGGCCTGGAGCTACCCCAACCTGCTCCCGGACGCGATCCACGGCAACGTCGACGCGCTGAGCGCCAACGAGCTGCACGCCAAGGCGTGGCCGCTGGCGGAGGCGTTCTTCCAGGCCCCCGCGGATCGGGAGCGGGAGGCGTACGCGGAGAAGGACCCCGGGCTGCGGTCGGACGATCTGCCCACGATTCTCGAAGCCGCGAAGATCGGCCGCGTCGAGACGTTGTTCGTCGCGGAAGGCGAGCGGGCCGCGGACCCCGAACCGCCCCGCAGTCTCGATCCGGCCGCGGTGAACCTACTGAGCGTCGCCGCGGGCGACGTCGTCGGCTCCGGCGGACGGGTCTTCGTGCTCCCCCGCGATCGGATGCCCGGGGAGTCCATGATCGCCGCCTCCTTCCGGTATCCCCTCCAGCCGGCCGAGATCAAAATCAGCGCCGCCGCCGACGGGAGCTGAGCACGGCTCCGGATCGCCCGTCCCGACGCCGCCGGGGGGAATCGCATCCCCCCGAGCGGCGTCTGCCTTCTCCAACAGCGACTTGGCGCCGTCGAGCGCACAGCCGATGGTATGACCGGCGTCGCAGGTTCGAGCCACTGCCCAGCCGACGGCGCCCGGCAGCCAGGGAAACGCCGGGCCGGGCGGCTGATGCCGTCTCGGGGCGCCGTGGTTCAACCGAGCGTGATGCACCTCGCGGGCGGGCGGCGGGATCTGGCCGGAGACCGTCATGACGGCCTGATTCCCCCGCAGGGGATGCCGCTCCACCGTCTTGCGACAGGTGGTGTATGCCCCATGGCAAACGCACCCCCCAAGCGACGCGACGCACAGGCCGGCCATCAGGAGGACTTCTGGGCGGCGGGGGCGCCTCCGGTTACAGCGGCGGTGCGGATCGAAGGGGAACACCCCTGCGGCATCGGTCGGGCCGAATCCTCCGCGTCAGTCGGCCGACACCTACAATGCAGGAGTCTTCCCCCTCCGCCCGCACAACCGGCGCCACCGGACCGACGGGCGGCTTCCCTCCCCTGATCCGTCGCGTCCGATGTCCGGCAAACGCGGCAAGCACCAGTCGCTCTCCAAAGGATTGAAGCGCACCGTGGGCTGGCTGGAGAACCGCCCCGGCGTGCGGAAGGTGGTGCTGGGGCTGTCCGAAGCCTGTCGCCACAAGCGTCCGCCCGGCACGTTGGCGGTCCGCCGAGCGACCGACGCCGGACTGCATCTGAACGGCTACAGCGGCACCGGCGTCGTCAAACTGTTCCTCGTTTGCGACGCCGACCGCCGCGACGCGCTGGCGTCGGAGATCGGCGAGCGGTTCGCGTGAAGAAGAAATCCCAAGACCAAGACCTCAAGAACCAAGCCTGGCTCTCGAGACGTCTTCGATGCGGCAACGCCTTTGGTTCTTGATTCCTTGGCCTTGAGGCTTCCCCGCTACACCACCTCCGACATCCGTTCGCCCAGCCGGATCAACGCCGGGCTGACGTCGAGCGAATCGAGGTGGCAGTTGATCAGCGTGAAGCCGTCCCGGTTCGGCAGCGCCGCCTTCAGCGCCTTGTCGAGGTCGCCTTCGGTTCGGCACTCGAAGCCCCATCCGCCGCCCAGCAGGTCGGGCAGGCGGTGATAGGTCCAGTTGGGGATATCGTTGAACGGTCCTTCCGCGAGGAACCGCTCGGTCGTGTAACCGTGGTTGTTGAGGACGATGACGATCGGGTTGAAGCCCAGCTTCAGGCCGGTCGCGAGTTCCAGACAGGTCATCTGAAAGGCCCCGTCGCCGACCAGCACCAACGGGCGATGTTCGCGGTTCGCCGCCTGCACGCCGACGCTCGCGGGCACGGCGAAGCCCATGCTGGTGTAGTAGGCGGGGGAGAGGAACTCCGTGTGTTTCTTGATCGTGAGATCGCTGGCCCCGAACAGACAGTCGCCCACATCGGCGACGACGACCAGCTCCTCCTCGTCGAGAAGTTGATTCACCCGGCCGAACAGCTGTCTGGTGGTCAGGGCGGCGTCCGGTTCGAGTTGGAAGCCGTCATGCACGCTGCCGCGTTCCTTGGGCAGCGGTCGCTTCTGCGGCGAGAGATCCGCGGCCGCCAACGCTTCCACGAAGTCCGTCAGCCGGACGTCGTGGAAGTGGCTGTGGCCCACCCGGAGGGCCTCGCTGGTGGCGTAGACGCACCGGCCCGGGTCGAGGCGGGCGGTGAAGATGCCGAGGTTGATGTCCGACATGAACGTCCCCAGCAGGATCGCGCAGTCGCTGTCCTCCACGTACTCCGTCACGCTCGGCCGGCCCATCGCGCCCTCGTACACGCCGACGTGCAGCGGGTGGACCTCCGACACGGCGCTCTTCCCCAACAGAGTGGAGCAGATCGGGATCTCGTGGGCCTCGGCCAGCTTCTCCACTTCCTCCCGCAGACCGAAGCGGTGCATCTCGACGCCGGCGACGATGACGGGCTTCTGGGCCGCGTCGATCATCGCCTTGGCGGCGGCGAGGGCGTGGGCGAGCGCGTCGGGGTCGCTCTTCTGCTCCTCCTTTCGCGGTTCATGCGGGTACGGCGGCTCCACCCGGACCATGTCGCGGGGCAGTTCGATGTAGACCGGGCGTTTGAACCGGTCCGCGGCGGCGAGACAGCGGTCGATCTCCCGAAACGCTGTCAGCGGATCGTCCAGCACCGTCCCGGCGACGGTGATCTTCTCGAACACGTCGCGTTGGGTCGTGAAGTCGCGGACGCGGTGATGCAGCAGCGGATCGCTCTCCCGTTCCTTCACCCCGGGCGAGCCGGTGATGACGACCACGGGGCTTTTCTCCGCGAACGCCCCGGCGACGCTGTTGCAGGCCGACAGCCCGCCGACGCAGTAGGTCACGCACAACGCCCCCATGCCGTGCACCCGGGCGTAGGCGTCGGCGGCGTAGCCGGCGTTGTCCTCCCGCGTCGCCCCGATCACCCGCAGGTCGCTCCCTTCGAGCATGCCGTAGAACTGCAACACGAAATCGCCGGGGATGCCGAATACGTCCCGGACGCCGTAGTCCTGCAAGCGACGGATCAGGTATCCGCCGATGCTGTTCGGCGGCACCGTCAGGTCCGCCATGGGCAGCTGCACGTCGGCGACGACGCGGTCGCCGGTCGATCGCTTCTTCCCCCCGCTTGGCTTGGCCGTGGGGGAACCGGCGTCTGCTGAGGCGGCCATCGGAGCGCTCCGTTTGGGGAGGGGCGGATGAGCCATTCTAACCGGGACGCACGCCCCGGGGAGGGCGGCCTCCAAGGGGGCGACGGAGCGCCTTCGGGCCTGCGATTCGGGGGCGGCCCGCCGGACCCGTCTTGACCGCGGCGGCGGAGCAGTGCGACACCCGACGCCGCTGCCGTTCGTTCGTTCGCCCCGCTCTTGCGCGCCCGCCACGCCATGCTCGCACCCCAGTCCCGCCCCGGACGCACGCACAGCGATCGCCCGTCGCCCGCGGAAACGGCGCCCACGGAGTCGGCGCCTGCGGAGACCAATCGCGGGGGTTCGCGATTCGCCGCCCTCGCCCTGCTGCTGGTCGCCGGGGCGAGCCTGTGGACCGCCGGCTGCCGCAATCTGGCGGAGCAACGGGCCGTCCGCCGGTTCGGCGACGCCCTGACCGCGGAGAGCCTCGCGGATCTCGAAGGCGCCACGACGGACAAGTTCCGCAAAACCGCGCTCAATCACGACACCGCAATCCAAGACTTGCGGTTGCTTCGTTTGCCGAAGGAAGAGTTGAAGGTCGTCGCGGTCACCGAAGTGGCGGAGGAAGACTGGAAGAACCCCGACATGCCGGAGTGCCTGGTCATCGTGGAGACGCCCCCGCCGACGCGGCAGGCGCGCTACAAGCTGGTGCGGGCGGACGCCGGTCGATGGCTCGTGGACGACGTGTTGCTGAAGCAGACCAACGGCGGCGTGAAGGCCGTGATGAGCGTCACGGAGCAGTTGGAATTGCTTGCCGCCGTGCGGGGCTTCACGCAGGCGTGGGGAACCGGCACGCATGACGAACGGCTGGCCGTCGTCACGCCGGAATTGCGTCAGGAACTGTCCGCTCTGCCGGAGTCCCGGCTGACTGAACTGGCCGGCTGGGTGGTCAATGCCGAGCGGGTCGACAACCTCACGCCGAAGACCGAGATGGACGACGACGAAGCCGCCGTTCAGTTCGCTGGTCGCGGCTACACGCTGCTGATCAGCCTGGAGAAACGCGGCGAGGCTTGGTTGGTGAAGGACGCCGCCGCGGAGAACCGGGGGAACGGGCCGAAGATCCCCAGTCTCGAGCGCACCTGCGTGGCGCTGACCGGCGTCTCGCGGTTCCTCGACTCATACGCCGCCGGCGATCTGGAGGGCTTGGAGGCCACCGTCGCCCCGACGCTGTTCAACGGCTGCCTGCGGACCGCGGACCTGGCCGGCGTGCCGCTGCCCACCGCCGCGGACCTCGACGGCGACAGCAGCTTCCAGATCCACGGCGACCGGGCCGAAGTGGTCGTCACGACCGACGCCGGCATCTACACGCTGGACCTCACCGACCCCAACCGCTTCGACGACGACCGCCGCACCGGCGCCTTCCTCGTGGAGAAGGTGACGATTCGCACCGGCGACGGGGAACAACGGCAGCTTTCCACGATCTTCACGGCCCGGGCCGCGGTCGCCTCTTTCGCCGCCGCCGCCGCCGCGGGCGATCTGCACGCGCTCAAGGCCAGCAGCACGCGGGAACTGTCGTCGACGGTCTGGAATCAGATCGAGCAGAGCGATCTCGCCGCCCTGCCGCTGGCCGACGCCGCCGCGGGAGCGACCGGGAAGGTGCTGACCGAGATGCACGCCGGCCCGGTCACGGAGATCACGATGGAAACCGCCGCCGGGCCGCGGACCTTCGTGCTGAAAGAGGAACGCGGCGCCTCGAAGGTGGACGACATGCTCGCCCCGTCGCTGGATCTCCCCGAGAGCTTCAAACAGACCTGCTCCCTGATGCTGCCCGCCCGCGCCTTCTCCCGGAGCCTGGCGAACGGCGATCTGTCCGGATTGAACAAAAACAGCAGCGGGGCGTTCAACCGGCTCGTGTGGCATCAGTTGCGTGAGGTGCCGCCGGCCGCGGCCGTCGCGGCGAAGAAGATGTCCGGCTCGCTCACGAAGGCCACGCCGCTGTCCCGGGGCGAGGGCGCCCGCTGCGAACTGCACTACGGCACGCCGACCGACGGCGTCGTCCTGCACCTCGTCCGCGAACAGGGTCGCCTGGTGGCGGATGACGTGGAACTGGTCTCCGGCGTGCACCCGGACGCCCGCGTCGCTTTGAAACAGGCGATTCGCGAGCAGATGGCCGACGGCTCGCTGATGATCGCCGCGAACTTCTCGCCCCGCCCGGTTCCCGAATCGGACGGCGCCGCTCCCCTGCCGAACGGGCCGGAGCCGACGCGGATGATCGACCCGGCCATCCAGCCCGCGGGATTCGATGCGCCCGCCGAGCGCATGACCGACCCGTCCGGCGTGATCCCGGCCCACGCCCGCTCGGCGACGGACGAGATCCGCCGCACCGTCCGCAACGCCGCGTTCGAACAAGCGGCCGGTCCCGCGTCGACGGCGACGCCGGCGGAGCCGCCGCCCGCGTTCGAGTCCCCCGCCGCCCTGAAGCCGTTGCCGTCCTCGATCGCCCCGGTCAAAGGATCCGACGGCGGCGCCGCCGCCCCGTTCGGCGAACCGCTGCCGCTGGGCAAAGGCTGAGCCGGTCCGCCGTGGCGATTCGAGCCGATCGGCGGCATGATGCCGTCCCCGCACGCCGACCGCTCGACCGATGCCCGCTCCGCTTTCTTACTCCAACTCGTCCGCTCTCGAACTGCTGCCGGCGAACGCCGCGGAGGCGTTGCGGCCCGACCTGCTGAAGGCCCGCGAGGAGACCCTCGCGGACGTCGCGCTGTTCGACGCCGGCGGCGAGGTTCCTTCTGACAAGGAGCCGTTGGACGCCGGCTACATCGACCTGCCCGCCAAGCTGTTGGCGACGAAAGACAGCGGCGAGTTGGCGGACCTGCTCGCCGCGACGGAGCGGTTCCGCGAAGAGGTCGACGCCTTCGTCTCCCTGGGCATCGGCGGCAGCTACATGGGGCTGCGGGCGTTGCAGGAGGCGCTGGGCGATCCGCTGCACAACGAGAAGCCCGCCAGCCACCGCGACGGCCCGAAGCTTTACTACGGCGGCCAGAACGTCGATCCCGGCGTCACCGCTGGCCTGCTGGAGCACCTTGAAAACAGCGGCGTGGATTGGGGGATCGTGGTGATCTCCAAGAGCGGCGGGACGCTGGAGACCGCCCTCGCCTTCCGCCTGTTCCGCGAGGCGCTGGAAGAGGCCGCCGGCGACGACGCGGCGAAACGGGTGATCCCCGTGACCGGCGGCGCTGGCTCCAAGCTGCGGGCGTTGGCCGAGGAGAAGGGCTACGCGGATATCTTCCCCGTGCCGGACGGCGTCGGCGGACGGTTCAGCGTGCTTTCGGCGGTGGGTCTCGTGCCGGCGGCGGCGCTGGGGCTGGACGTCGTCGCCCTGCTGCAAGGCGCCGCGGACATGACGGAGCGGTTCAAGACGGCCGACCCCGGCGACAACCCGGTGCTCGATTACGTGTCGACCTGCCACCTGTTCGAGAAGCACCTCTCGATGGACGTGCGGATTCTGTCCACCTGGGGCGATCGCCTCGAAGCGGTCGGCCTGTGGTACGACCAGTTGCTCGCGGAGAGCCTCGGCAAGAAAGAACGCGGCGCCCTGCCGCTCACGGTCGTCAACACCCGCGACCTGCACTCCCGCGGTCAGCAGCACCAGGAAGGCAAGCGGGACAAGCTGATCCACAACCTCTACGCCGATTCCCCCAGCGGCCCGAACCCGGAGGTGCCCTCCTCCGAGGCGAACCAGGACGAGCTGAACAAGTACGCCGGCAAGTCGATGTTCGACGTGCTGACCGCCGCCCGGCAGGGCACCGATCAGGCCTACGCCGAAGATCGCCGCCCGACCGCCGACATCATCCTGCCCACGATCGACGCCTACGCGATCGGCCAGTTGTTGCAGATGCTGATGCTGGCCACGACCGTCGAAGGACGGTTGATCGGCATCAACCCGTACGGCCAGCCGGGCGTCGAAGCGTACAAGCGGAATATGAACGCGATTCTTTCCGCGTCCTGAGTCGCTCGCGAACCGCCGGCGAGCGGGGGGCGTCCGCCCCCCGTGTTTCCAAACCTCGCCTCATGCCTGCCCGCTCAGGGGGCTGACGCCCCCCGCTCGCCCAACGTTTCATGTCGACGAAATCTCCTCTCTCTGATCGTTCCGGCTGGGCCTCCGGCGGGGCGATCAGCGAACTGATGGCTCAAGCCATCGCCAATCCCGACTGCCTGTCGCTCGCGGCCGGGTTCGTCGATCCGGCGACGCTGCCGGTGGACTTGGTGAAGCAGGCCGCCGCGGAGGTTCTCGCCGCCCCGGACGCCCGCGATCTGCTGCAATACGGCACGCCGGCGGGCGCCGGACGCTTGCGGGCCGCAGTGCTGGAACTGTTCGCCATGCTGGAGGGGGTGCCCACGGAAGAACTCGCCGAGACCCGCGGGCTGACCGCCGGCCGGGTGCTGCTCACGAACGGGTCGCAGCAGTTCCTGTCGCTGGTCTGTCAGGCGCTCCTGAACCCGGGCGACGTCTGCCTGGTCGCGGGGCCCACCTACTTCGTGATGCTTGGCACGATCGCCGGCGTCGGCGGACGGGCGGTGCGGGTGGAGACCGACGACGACGGCATGACCCCCGCCGGGCTGGAGGCGGCGCTCGATCATTTCCAGACCGTCGGCGAACTGCCGCGGGTGAAGCTGCTGTATCTCGTGCCGGACTTTGAGAACCCCAGCGGCGTCGTGCTGGCCGATCGACGGCGCTCGGAACTGCTCGACATCCTCGATCGCCGCGATCCGGACGGCCGCATCCGCGTGTTGGAAGACGCCGCGTACCGTGAGCTAGGCTTTGACGGAACCATCGGCGCCAGCCTGTGGGGCCGCGACCGCAGCGATCGGGTGATCTACTCCGGCACCTTCAGCAAGTCGTTCTCCCCCGGCCTGCGGATCGGCTTCGGTCTGGCCCCGGTGGAGTTGATGCAGCCGCTCATCGACCGCAAGGGGAACGAGGACTTCGGCTCGGCCCATTTCAACCAGCATTTGTTGGCCCGCGTGCTGGAAAGCGACCGCTACGAAGCACACGTCGCGGACGTTCGTCGGAGCTACCGTCGGAAGCGGGACGCCCTACTGGCGGGGCTGAGCGAACACCTGGGCGACCTGCCGGGAGTCTCGTGGCGAGAGCCGGCCGGCGGGCTGTACGTCTGGGCGAACCTGCCGGAGGGAGTTTCGACGGGGTTTGATTCGCCCTTGGCCGAGGCGGCGCAGCGGGACGGGGTGATGTACGTCCCCGGCGAGCTGTGCTACGCCCCGGAATCGGTCGACCCCGCGTCGGGGGAGAGCCGACCGCGGCCGACGAATCACATGCGGCTGTCGTACGGCGTGCTGGACGTGGGGCTGCTCCGCGAGGCCGCCGCTCGGCTGGGGCGGGCGGTGCGATCCGTGCTGTGACCGTGGGGCGAGCGAACCGCCGCGGGGAATCCTCGGGGCAGGTGCGCAGATGGGGTCTCCCATCTGCCGTGGGGGATCGGTAGCATCGGACTAAACCGTCACGGGTCGCCCTTCCCGCCCGATCGACGGAATCCTCCGAACACGATTTGCGAGACGGATCGATGAACCGCCCCCTCTGCGGCGTCGCCCTGATCCTCACTGACGCCGTCGTCAGTTCCTCCGCCTACGGGGCCGGGGTCTTGACGGTCGAAGCCGCCGCGTTCGCCGCCGGGGTGAGCGTCGCGGGGATCTTGCTGACCGCCCGCGGAATTGCGGACAAGCTGCTGCCCCCCACCGACTGAGCTCGGCTGGAGGTTCGCGCCTCTGATGGAGGTTTGCGCTACCGAACGACGCTCGCATCCCCAAGAGCGGCCAAACCTTTACGCTGACGCACGGTCATGCCGCGGCGCGAGTCACGCCGAGGAATCTCAGGCGCCCGCGTCGTCGCCTCGGTACAGCAGGCGGCCGCAGCTCCGGCAGAAGACGAACTCACCCATGTTGAGCTGCACCTTCTGCTGCGGGCTGACGGTCGTCTGGCATGACGTGCAAACGCGGTCTTCGACCGGCGCCATCGCGTTCGCCCCGTGGTGCTCGACCAGCCGGCGGTAGTCCACCTGCAGGCTGCTGGGGATGATCGACTCGGACTGTTGGAGCCGTTTCTCCAACGCGACGAGGTCCTCTTCCAACCCGGCTTTCTCCTCCGCGACCTTCTTCTCCAACGCATCCGCGTCCTCGGAACGTTTGTCGCGATCGGCCAACGCCGCCTGAATCTCCTTGCTGAAGGCGTCGACGCGGTCGAGCGTCTCCAGAATCTCGTCCTCCAACACGGCATTGGAGGCGGTGTCGGCGTCGATCTCTTTGCGGAGAGCGGCGAAGACCTCGTTGGTGGAGGCCTGATTCAGCTTCGCTTTCAGGCCGAGAATTTTCTCCTCGTTGGTCCGCAACTGGAGGTTCTTGGCGTCGCCGCTTTTCTTGAGGGCGACCAACTTCTCCCGCATCGCGGCGATGTCCGCCTCTTTGTTCTGCACCGCTTTACGACGGGCCCGGACCTGCCGGGGACCGCGGGCCAAGGCCTCGCGAACTCGGGCAATGTCCCGATGGACGGAGTGCAGGCGGGAAAGTCCGGCGGCGGTCTCGGTCACTCGGGCGACTGGCGGTCGGGGGGCCGGCGGGACAAGCGGTTCGGGCGGAACCGGGCCGGACGGGCGGATACGGACGCCATCTTGCCCGCCGACGGCGCGAAAATCACCCCGGGCAGTTCAGCCCGGACAGATCGCCGCGGCGCCGACGCTCGATCGCGGACCTCGGACCGCGCCGCCGCGGGCGCTCGGACGACGCCCGGTCCGCAGCAGGGCCTCCGCCGTCTCCATCACCTCGTGCGGCAGTCCGCACTCCCGCAGCGCCTCGACGGCGGGCGTCGGATCGTATTCGGCTCGATGCAGCGTGATCTCTCCCGCTTCGATGAGCGCATAGGCGGCCCGAGGATCGCCGTCCCGCGGTTGTCCCACGCTGCCGGGGTTCAACACGGTCGTCATGCCGCCGCCGGGCCGTTCCGCCTGAATTAGGTAGGGGGCATGCGTGTGGCCGACCAACACCAGCTCCGCGGTGATGCCGACGAGCCGATCCCCCCAGCCGGCCGGGTCGGCGGGGGCGTAATCGTCGAGCGGATCGCGGGGCGATCCGTGCACCATCAGCGTTTCGCGGCCGTCCAGATCGAACGTCTCACAGACCGGCAGGCGGGCGAGATACCGAAGCAGTTCCGGCGTCAGCTCCTCCCACTGCCGATTGCGAGCGTGCGCGGCGACGGCCCGGAGACCCGTGTCGCCGACGGAGGGAACGTGCTGAGCGACCGCGTGATCGTGGTTGCCGCGAACCGTGCGTTCGGCGTGCTCCCGCACCCATTCCACGCAGCGCCGCGGAGCCGGTCCGTAATCGACCAAGTCGCCCGTGCAGAGCACCCGATCGACGGCGCCGGCGGCGGCGACCGCCGCCTGCAACGCCCACCAGTTGGAATGAATGTCGCCGAGGATGAGGGTCCGCACGCGCGGGTCCGATCGAGGCGGGGACGGGCGCCGGTGCGGTTCGCTTTCCACGAATCGCTCCCGCACGCCACGAGCAGCCGCTACCCTGTGCCGTCGGCTTCGGCTCGTCAATGGCTCGCCCCGGGTTGATTCCCGGGTCGTCCGTCGCGACGGGACTCGCCGACCGGTCCCCCGCCCGGTGTCCCCCCGGTGAGTCCTCCGCCGTGCTCCAACACATTCCTCCGCCGGAAAAACGCACGCTGCGGGAACGGGTCGACACCGCGTTGAAGCTGAGCCGGGAGCTGGACGAGCATCTTCGCCAGACATTAATCCCGGCCTCCCGACGGGTGCGGGAACTGGCTCAGGGGAAGAGCGCGAACGACCGCGGCGGCGACGTCACGGGCACGTTGCGGGTCGCCGTGGACGACGACAGCCCCCAGCAGCAGGACCGCACGGTGCGGCATGCGGTGGACGCCCTGTTGGAGGCGGACCGGTTCGCCGCCGCCAAGCGGGTCCGGCTGCATGAGTACTGTCGATCGATCCGGCTGGCGGTTCAGGGCGAACTGAACGGAGAGCCGCTTTGACGACGCAGAGCTCGAATTCCCCCCTGTAGCGCCCGCCCGTGTCGGGCTACAGTACGATGTAGTCGGCCGGTGAATTGGATCGAACCGCCGCCGCCCTTCCGTCCCACCCCGAGTCGACACGCATGACGCGCGCCGCCGCTCCCCGCACCGAGCGATCGAAGACGTCGATCATCCGGGCGACCGGGGGAGTCTTGTTGTCGCCCGACGACGACGGCGGCACCCACACGGTGGACGCGCCTGCGCCTCCTCCCTGGGCGGCGGTCTCCCACACCGTTCTTCGTCCCCCGGTCGACGACCCGTCCTCCTCCTCGGAGGTCAGCCCCTCGGCGGATGCTTCGCCGAGCGTTCTCGACGGGGCGGACCTCAAACGCCGGTTGTTCCCCGCGATCGGCGAGGACGACCCCGCCCTGTCCGGCTGCGTGCTGGATCATTTCCGCATCGAAGAGCGGATCGGGCACGGCGGCATGGGTTCGGTCTTCCGAGCGACCGACGAGCGACTGCAGCGCACGGTCGCGTTGAAGGTGCTCAGCCCCGCCCATTCCCGGGACCGGGCGAGCGTTTTGCGGTTTCGCAACGAAGCCCGGAGCGCCGCGAGGCTGGATCACCCGAACATCGCCCGCGCGTTTTACGTCGGCGAGGATCGCGGGCTGCACTTCATCGCCTTCGAGTTCGTCACCGGCCGCACCGTCCGCGATCTGCTGCAAACGCACGGCCCGCTGTCCCCGCCGGACGCGGTCTCGATCACCCGGCAGGTCGCCGAGGCGCTGCATCACTGCGCAGACTCCGGCGTGGTGCACCGCGACGTGAAGCCGTCGAACGTGATCGTCACGCCGGACGGGATCGTCAAACTGGTCGACCTGGGCCTCGCCCGGAAGGAAGCGGCGGACAGCGTCGGCGATCTGACGGTCGCGGGGACCACGCTGGGGACCTTCGATTACATCGCCCCGGAGCAGGCGAAAGACCCGCGGGTGGCGGACGTTCGCAGCGACATGTATTCGCTGGGCTGCACGCTGTTTCACATGCTCGCCGGGCGTCCGCCGTACCCGGAGGGGACGGTGCTGCAGAAGCTGTTGGACCACCAGAATCCGCAAACGCCGGACGTGCGGGTCTTCAACCCGAAGGTGCCGGCCCCGCTCGCGGACCTGTGCCGGGCGATGATGGCCAGCGATCCGCTGCTGCGTCCGCAAACGCCCGAGGCGCTGCTGGACGAATTGGACGATATGCCGGGCGTTCGCGGGCTGCGGCCTCGCCGTCCGATGCGGGCGATGCCGCTGCTGAACACGATGGCGACCGTCACGCTGGCCGCCGCCCTCTCCGTTTTCGCATGGGTTCGCTGGCCGGCTCCGACGCCCGACCCCGAAGAAGAAGAGGGCGTCGAATCGGCCGAGGTCAAAACGCAGGCGAACGCCCCCGCCGTCGCCTCCCGGCCGCTGGCGCCGCCGCGGTTCGTCGTGGGCGGGTCCGACGACGTCGCCCCGCGGGGGTTCTCGTCGCTCGACGCCGCGATCGAAGACGCCTACCGCGGGGAAGAGATCTCCGTGAACGTCGACGGTCCGGTCGAATTCGTGCTGAAACGCCCGCTGACGCTGACCGGCAAAACGCTCACCCTGAAGGCCGGCAAACGGCCGGACGGATCGCTCTATCAACCGCGGCTCAAAGCGTTCGCGAACTATCAGGCGCCGCAGTCGCTGTTCCACCTCACCGGGGCGGCGAACCTGACGCTGGAGAACCTGTCGCTGTCGTTCGAGCTGCAAAGCCGGGCGTACGGGTGGACGATGTTCTCGGTCGGCGACAGCGACCGACTGACGATGCGGGACTGCACCGTCACGCTGGTCAACGTGGACGAGCGGGCCGACACGAACTGCCTGCTGCTCGTCCGCGGCTATCAACCGCCGACCAGCGGTCTGACGGAACTGGCCGATCCGGACCGTAAGGACCGGGCCACCGAAGGCGAGTTCTTCGTTTCCGCCGAGCGCTGCCTGCTGCGTGGTCATGGCGATCTCGTGCGGGTCGAACCGGACCGCGGCGGGTGGCTCGAGTTCTCCCAGACGGCGGTCGCGGTGCAGGCCGCGGCGGTTCGCATGGGCGGCGCCGACGCCGAAAGCCCCATGCCCTCGACCGAAGCCGGCCGCGTGCACCTCAAATTGCAAAACAGCACGCTGCTGTTCGGCGAGGCGCTGCTCGATCTGCGTTGGAAGAGCATGCTGGGCGAGCGTCCGCCGTTGCCGCTGAACGTGTTCGCCACCGACAGCCTGTTCGTGGACGCCGGCGAGGGCGTGCTGATCCGCACCCGCGGCGGGGACGATCAGGACGAGTTCCTCGATCGACTCGAATGGACCGGCGCCGGGATCAACCGCTATCTGCTGGATCGCTTCTGGATCGCCTCCGGCACGACCACGCAGATCCTCAACCCGGCCGAGACGTACTCGGACTGGGTCGAGATGGCGGAAACGCCGGCCAGCCCCGTGATGGACATGGGCGCCCAGCACCGCGGCGTCGAACTGGAACCGGACTATCGCGGACGGTTCCCGAACCTCATCTCTCGACAGGATGTCGAACCCCGCCTCAGCGACGTGGCCGTCGATCGCTCCGCGGAGGTCGAAACCGACGACGAGGCCGTCCCCCCGGCCGCCTTCGAGAACGGGGACATTCCCGGCGTGGATACGGAGCGACTCCCGCCGCCCCCCGGCATCCGCACGGCACAGCCGTAGTCCCGGGCGCCGGCTCGTTCAGGCGCCAGCAATCTCAGGCACTGCTTAGGCGGCGACGCGGGGATACGGAGCGAACGTCGCGTCCTGCTGCGTCGCGGGGACGTGGTTCTCGAACCAGTCGGCCAGTCGAGCCGCGTGGCGACGCCATTCCGGTTCCTGGAACACCTCGTGACAGGCGCCGGGGAGCACCTCGCAGCTGCGGTCGGCGGCGCCGACTTCGTTGATCCACACGCCCGGAGCGAGGGGGCAGACCACGCGGTCGGCGCCGCTCTGCATGATGTGCAGCGGCGTTTCGATGCGGGCGGCGTCCTTCCACACCGCTTTCACGGCCCGCCGCACGGCGAAGAACCAGGAAGCCGTCACGCTCGTTCGCCGCAGAGGATCGTGCGGCCGGGCGGCGACCCGCGGATCGAGCGGACGCGGGGGCACGGCGAATCGCGTGCGGGGTCGCAGGAGTCGGCACATTTTCCCCGCCGCCAGCGTCATCACCGGCACCGGCGTCACGATCCGCAACAACGGACTGCACAGCGCCACCGCCGCCGCGGGGCTCGGGCCGCCGCGATCGGCGCTCTGGGTCAGTCGAGCGGTCGCCAAGCCGCCCATGCTGTTGCCGATGATCGCGGTGCGGTCCGGCTCCGCGTCGAAGCGTTGCAGAATTCCCCGCAGGTCGGCGACGTACTCCGCGAACCGTCGTACGTGCATCGGCTCTCCCCCGCTGAGGCCGTGCCCGCGGAGATCCGGGACCAGCGCCCGCCAGCCGCGTTCGGCGAAGTAGCGGCCGGCGTGTTCATACAACGCCCCGTGCTCGAAGGCGCCGTGCACCAGCAGCAAGGTGCGAGACGCGGAGGCGGACCCGGCTCCCTCGAACTCCCGGACGCGCAGTTCGGCGCCGTCCCCCGCGAGTACGCGGTGGGTTCGCTCGACGATCCGTCGGGAACCGGCGAGCCGCCAGGTCGCCGCGAAGGCGGCGGTCGCGGGGACCGTCACCGGGACGGAAGCGGCGGGAGCCGCGGCGGCGAATGGGGAGGCGGCGAGGTCCGTCGGTCCGTCTCCGCTCGTCGGGCGTCGGTCGATCGAGGCGACGCGGGCGAGCGGAACCGACGTCCACGATCAGCCGTGCCTCTTGGTCACTTCATTCATCGGCCGCGAAGCCGGCCGGACTGATGTGATTTCCCCGATTCGTTCGCGCCAAGCGGATTGGCGACGAACCTGTCGCCTGTTCGACGGGTAAGAGTGCGGTTCCGCAGCCCGTTGCGGCGGCGCCGTGCGCGACGTAACGTCGTGTCCACCCTGTCCGTATGCCCACCGGAGTCCGCCCGTGTCCACCGCAGCGCTCGCCTCTCCCGGGACGAACCGTTGGGCGGGTCGGAAAGTGCCGCTGCAACTGGTCGCCCCGCCGCCGGTCGAGACGCCGTCGCTGTGGGAACGAATCGGGACCGCCCCCGCCTGGCTGGTGAGCCTCGGCGTGCATGTCGCCGTGCTGGCGATGCTCGCGGGCATCACGATTATCGTGCCGGCGGACGCCATCAAGACGATCCTCACCAGCGAGATCACGCCGGAGGAGATCGACCAGTTCAAGGTCGAGAACGTCGTCCTGGAGACGGAAGTCGGCAACGACAGCCTGGCCAATATCCTCAGCCCCTCGATGGCGGCCAGCACGGAGAGCCAGCCGCTCGATCAGGAGATGCAGCGGGAGGTCGAGATGGTCGACTTCCCCGCCCCCAGTCCGGCCGCCTCCGCCGTCGAAGTGCCGAACGATGCGGTGCTGACGACGGAGTTCGCCGCCGAGGGCATGACCGAATACACCGGCGGGGTCGAAGGCGCCATCGACGTGCTGACCCGCGAGATCGCCGCCCGGCTGCGTGAGAACGAAACGACCGTCGTCTGGATGCTGGACGCCAGCCTGTCGCTGGAAGAGACCCGCGACGCCTTGGCGGATCGTTTCGAAGCGGTCTACGCCCAGCTCGGCAACACCGGCGACATCGACACCGATCACCTCCGCACCGCCGTGGCGACCTTCGGCGAAGGCGTCGAACTGCTGACGCCCGAAGCGGTCGTCGACGTCGCCCCGCTGGCCGAACTTATGCGGAACGTCACCCCGGACGAAAGCGGCCAGGAGAACGTCTTCACCGCCCTGAAGGTCGTCGGCCGCGAGTTGCTGCCCGAACGCACCCGCGAGAAGCGGACGCTGATGTTCGTGATCGTCACCGACGAAAAGGGCGACGACGACGGCGACCTGGAGAACGTCATCGGCCAGTTCAAACGCTACGGCGTGCCGGTGTACGTGGTCGGCAACGCGGCGCCGTTCGGCCGCGACAAAGGCTACGTCACCTATACCTGGAAAGAGGGCGACCGGCAGTACACCCTGCCCCGCCCCGTCGACGCCGGCCCGGAGACGGTCATGCCGGAACGCCTCCGCCTCGGCTTCTGGGGACCGGGCGGCGAAGTGGAGAACGAACGCCTCTCCAGCGGCTACGGGCCGTACGCCCTGACCCGGCTCTGCGTGGAGACCGGCGGCATGTATCTCGTCGCCGACGACACCAACAGGAAGAAATTCGACCCGCAGCTGATGCGATCCTACGGTCCCGACTACCGCCCCATCGCCGACTACACCCGCGACGTGATGTCGAACGGGGCCAAGCGGGCGCTGATCGAAGCGGCCGGCAACAGCCGGGCCACGGAGATCCCCAACCCGCAGCTCGTCTTCGCCGCCGTGGACGACACCCGCCTGCGGCGGGAGATCACCGAGGCCCAGAAGCCAATGGCCGTCATCAGCTACCGCCTCACGATGTTGCAGACGAAGCTGGAAGCCGGCCTCGCCGATCGGGCGAAGCTGACGGAGCCGCGTTGGCGGGCCGGGTTCGACCTCGCGTTGGGCCGCGTGTACGCCACGCAGGCCCGGGCCCTCGGCTACAACACCGTGCTGGCGGAGATGAAGAGCGACCCGAAGCCGTTCGAGCGTGAGAACAGCAACGAATGGCTGCTCCGCGGCGCCCCGGAGTCCGACGCGGGCGGCGAGGTGAAGCAGCTCACCCGCAAGAGCCGCGAACTGCTCGCCCGCGTGATCGACGAGCACCCCGGCACCCCGTGGGCCCGCCTCGCGGAAAAAGAGCTCGCCACGCCGCTCGGTTGGGAGTGGAGAGAGCGGAATAATGAGATTCTGCGGGCGATCGACAACGGCGCCACGCCCGCGGAGGCCGCTGCGATGTTCGCCCCTGAAGACGACAACCAGCGCCGGGCGATGCAAATGGGTGAGCAGGGACCGAAGAACCCGCCGAAGCTCTGATCCGCCTCGGCGGTTGGAGTCGGCGACCGCGGCCCCGCGTGATCCGCCCGGCCCCGAGACCCGTTCGCCCGTCATGAAGACCGCCGCCCGCACTCGCGACGCCGAACCGGTCGCCGAGACCGTGCAATTCCCGCTCTCCCCGAGTCGGCAGATGTCCGGTCGGCAGACTTCGCCGACGCCGGACGATTCCGCGACCCTCGCCGCGATCGAGCGTCGGCTGGGGCAACTCGTGCAGACGGCTCGGTTGGCCGTGTTCGTGGCGGCGGCGTGGCTGCTGTGGTCGATGTTCGGCGACGGGTTCGCCTGGCTGATGTCCGCCGCGACGTGGACGGCCGGGGTCCTCGTGCTGCTCGCCGTGAGTCTTGGCGTGGGTATGTACGTCTCGCCCCGCTTCCGCCGGGCGATCCTCGGCGGGGTACGCGGATTGGGCGTCCGGGCCTTCCGAGCGATGGACCGGCGGCGGTAACGACCGGCCGCGGCGACCGCCGGCGACAGGCTGGGCGAGAGGGTCGGACAAGAGCGGCAGGCGACGGCGAGAAGGCGACGGCGGCCCCGGGGCATCCCCTAAAACCCCATGGCGAGTCCGCTGGTTGACCGGGAGGGCGGCGGCGCCGATGGTGAACGGTGATCCCCGCACGCCTGCGTCGCTCACAGGCACGGTCGGGCGGGGGCGTATCGGCGCTTCGCGCCGCCTCCGGCGTCTGTCGCCGCCTGCCGATCGGCTATCAATGTCCTACTTCGCACCGCCCCTCCTCCCATGTCCGGGTCCAGCAATGGCCAGAGCGCCCTATTCATCGACCTTGAGAACTTCGTGCTCGGCCGGGAGGAGAACTGGCGGCTGGAACAGGACCGACACCCCGGCGAAGACGCGGACGACTATGACTGTGCGGAAGACCTCCGCGATCTAGTCACCTTCGCCACCCGGTTGGCGGGCGGGCGAAGCCTCGCGGTGAAGCGAGCGTACGCGAACTACAACGTTCGCCGAGAGAATCTGAACTCCGAACGCTGGTGGGATTACTACCTGCAAGGCGTTCCCAACGTGCTGCTGGGGCTGGGCGTCGAGCCGATTCAGGTGTTCCGCTTCCCTGGCGGGAAGAACAAGAACGCCAGCGACCTGCGGATGGCGATGGACGCCGCCGCCACCGCCGCGGAGGCCGGGCCGCACCTCGCCGGGAAGTTCGGCGGCGGGCACTTCGGTCAGTTCATCCTCGCCACCAGCGACAGCGACTTCATCCCGCTGAGCCTCGAACTGCGACGGGCCGGGGCGGAGGTCGTCGTGATCGGCGTGCAGGACAAGACGAAGCCCGTCTTCGAGCGCTTCTGCGATCGGTTCGAGTACTTCGAAGACCTCCGGGCCGCCCGCGATCTGCTGGACGATCGGCAGACGGAGGAGCGGAAGGCGTTGCTGTCGGCGGTCGGGGATCTGGTCGATCGGCACGGTCCCATCCGGGCCGGCAGCGTGCGGACCCTCGTGGAGCACACCGGCCGCACGCCGGACGGGGAGCCGATGCAGTTCGACCCCATGCGATTCGGCTGCGGCAGCACGATCGAACTGATCGAGCGCCACGGCGAGGACGAAGGGCTGGTGCTGAAACGCACCGGCGGCGTGCAAGTCGTCGCCCGAGCCGAGGAGCACGCCCCACTCCCGCCGACGAACGGCTACCACGTTAACGGATCGTCTTCCAAGGACGAGGACGAGGACTCCGAGGGCGTGGCGAGGATTAGTCTGAACGGCCGTCGCCCGATTCGCGAGACGCCGGAGCACAGCCCCGCCCTGTACCGCCGGTTGCTGCTGTACGGACACCCCCGCATCGCGTTGGTGCCGGCGTCGGCGTGGTCGGAAATCGCTAACGCGGTGGTCGCTCGCGTCGCTAATCAGTCCGAAGACGCGGACGCCCGCACGCGGATCTACCATCAGGATCTCGTCTCGGACATCACCGAGGTCTGTGCGGAAGCCGGCATTCAGGACGCCGCGGCGAAGGTCCGCAGCGCCTTGTTCCAGATGTTCAAAGCCGGCTGCTTCCTCTGCGACGAGCACGGCCCCCGTCGTGGCCATCGGGACTTCCATTGGTCGCGGCCCGCGGTGCTCGACCCGGCGCTGCCGACCTTCGAGCACGTCCGCGATCGCGTGTGGCGGTTCGTGACCGGCGCCCTCAGCGAGAAGCTGCGGGAGCACGGCCTGGACGGTTCGATGCACGTCGGCTTCCTCGCCGAGTTGCTCTGCGGCCCGGAACCCAGTCCGTCGGACATGGTCCGCATCGCCGCCGTCGCCCGAGCCGCCCAAATCGGCCCCGCCAACCCGGCCCCCCCCTGTGCGGAACGACCGACGGCCGAACGTCAGCCGGCCGAACGTCAGCCGGCCGAGCGATCCACCGCCCAATGCACCGAGGCCGAGACGCAGTCGGCGCCGACCGACGAGCCCACGAAGCCGGAACCCGTCGCCGCGACCGCCGATGACTGACGACGGCTCGATCGAGCCGTCCGACCGCGAAGGCGCCCAAGGCGCCCATCCCCCGGGGGCGGGCGCCTTGGGCATCTTGGACGCCTTCCGCCATCGCCCCCCGCCCTGCCCACACGCCTGCGTCGTTCCATGAGAGCGAGATGAAGAAGCGATACGGCGTCTTGGCGTTCCTGGCACTGGTGTCGGCCGGGTTCTTCCTCTGGTCGCTCGCTTGGCTGCGAGGCGGCCGGTTGGAAGACGAGCTCAGCCTCAGCGTGCAGGTTCAGGCCTACGCCGGTTTGGCGGTGATGGCCGCGGCCCCCTTCCTCGCGGGCCTGCTCGTGTTCGTGTTCAACCGACGTGCCGCCGGTCGGCAGGGTGAGGTTGGCATCCTGCCAGTGGAGAGTGACGACGATCAGCGGTCCCGCGTCGAGCGATGAGCGGCGCCGCTCTCACTGGCGGGGCGCCAACGGCGCCCGGTGATTCCCCGGTCGGACGGCCGTCGGTAGACTGATCAAACCTGTCGCTCCGTCCGCACCACCTCATGGCTCTCGCCGCAGAAGTCGTCCGCGTGGACCCTGACGTCCTCGGCGGCACGCCGGTTTTTCCAGGCACTCGCGTCCCTGTCGAGACGCTGTTCGCCTATCTGCAGGAAGGCCATCGGGTCGAGGACTTTCGAGCGGACTTTCCCTCGGTCACCCGCGAACAGGCCGAAGCCGTGCTGGATTGGGCCGGTCGCCACATCGCGACGGCCGCCTGAACCGCCGTCTCCTGACCGATGCCCGGCCCTCGCGTGCTGCTCGATGAGAACCTGCCCCGGACGCTGAAGGCGTCGCTCGCCCCCGCTGCCTCGGAGGTTCTCACGGTGGTCGAATGCGGTTGGGGCGGGACGAAGAACGGCGAACTGCTGGCGTTGGCCGCCGCGGACTTCGACGTGTTTCTCACGATGGATCGCGGGATCGAATACCAGCAGAACGTCGTCGCTCTCGACTTGTGCGTCGTGCGGCTGTCGGCGGCGAGCAACACGATCACGGCTCTCCTGCCCTTGGTCCCGGCGACGTGCGACGCTCTCGCCCGAGTGACGCCGGGGCAGGTCGTCACGGTGGTCGCCTGAGGCGCCGTCCCCCAACGCGTTCAAGGCGATCAAGGCGTTCACCCCCGGAGGGTGGACGTCTTGATCGCCTTGGACGGGATCGCCTGCGGGACGCGGACTCGGTCGGGCCGGACCACCCGGACCTGTGCCGCGGAACGGGACTCAGCCGAACTCGGGGCGGCGGGGGGCGAGTTGCTCTTTGAGACGGGCGACGATGCTGCTGTGCATCTGGGAGACGCGGCTCTCGGACAGGCCAAGGGTGCCGCCGATCTCCTTCATCGTCAGCTCCTCGTAGTAATAGAGGATGACGATCAGGCGCTCGTTCCGGTTCAGGCCCTTGGTGACCATCTTCATCACGTCCCGCTTCTGGATCCCGCCGGTGGGATCGTCGCTGCGATCGTCTTCGAGGACGTCGATCTCGCTGACGTCGCGGGAGCCGTCCGTCTCGTACCACTTCTTATTGAGGGAGACGAGGCCGACGGCGTTGGCTTCGGTCTTCAGCTTGCTGAACTCCTTGGGGTCCAGCTCCATCTTCTTGGCGACTTCGGCGTCCGTGGGCGGACGGCCGGCCTCGGCCTCGGCGGCCTTGCGGGCGTTCTCCAGCTTGGTGGCTTTGGAGCGAACCAGGCGGGGCACCCAGTCCATGCTGCGGAGTTCGTCCAACATGGCGCCGCGAATACGGGGCACGCAGTAGGTTTCAAACTTCACGCCGCGGGCCAGGTCGAAGGCCTCCAGGGCGTCCATCAAACCGAAGACGCCGCTGCTCATCAGGTCGGCGATGTCGACGCCGTCCGGGAGCTTCTGCCAAACCTTCTCGGCGTTGTACCGCACCAGGGGCAGGTAGCGTTCGACAAGGGTGTTGCGAATCTGCCGATTCGTTTTGTCCGCCTGGAAGGCGACCCACAGGGCGGCCGTCTCCTCGGGGCTCAAGGCGCTGTTTTCGGTGCGGGAGGTCAGTCCCCGCAGGCCAGTCGTCCGTAACGCCATCGACCGCTCCGTGGTCTAAAGTATCCGGGATCGCCGGGGACCGTCCCCGACGTACTAGGTGGTCTCGTGTCTCGTCGCCGCGTGGTCCGAGTCGGACGTGGCGGCCAATTCAGCGTTCAACTCGCGGCGGGCCTGCTCGGTGGCCAATCGCCCGCAGGCGCCGCCGGCGACCAGCCCCGGGAGGAACCCGAAGGCCGCGGCCAGCAGGGCGGAGGCGAGAGCGGCGTTCGCGTCGGTTCCCCGGGCCGCGTCCCGCAGGACGCTCGCCACGAAGAGCACCGTCGCCAATCGCACGCCGAAGGCCGTCGCCACGCCGTTCTCCCCGTGCGTCCCAGCGAAGCGGCCTCAGCCGGCGTCCGCACGGACCGTTCCCGCGGACCCCGTCGGTATCGTCACCGGGGGGGTCGCGGCTTGAGCAAAGTTCGCACGGTCCTCACAACCGCCCGAACGGGGCCGGTCATGGGACCGCCTCACTGAGCAAACGCCCGCCGGCGGGGGCTTCCTGAAGCAGCGGTTCCCAGTCTCCGAGGCAGGCGGCGGCGAGGTTCGCCGGCGTCGCTTCGCAGAAATCGTCCGGCACGTCCTGTCCGAAAGTCAGCAGGCTGACCGGGGCGGGCGGAGCCGTGGTGAGCAGATCGACCGCGGCGCCGGCGCCCTCGGCTTCGTCCAGCTTGGACAGCACGACCGAAGAAGGCCGCAACCGTCCGTACCGCGTCGCCGCCCGCAGCAGCGCCCGCTGGCCGGCGGCGACGGAGAGCACCAGATGAGCCTCGATCCGCGTGCCGCTCGGCCCGTTTTGCGGAACCTGGGCGGAGAGCAGCGAGGCCAGTTCGGTCAGATGAGCGTCGTCCCGCGGCGCCCGGCCGGCGGTGTCGATCAGCACCACGTCGCAGCCGCGAAGCGAATGCAGGGCCAGCGACAGGGCGTTCGCGTCGCCGGCGACCTCGAAGGGCACGGCGAGGATGCGGGCGTAGGTCGCGAGCTGCTCGACGGCGCCGATCCGGTAGGTGTCGGCCGTCACCAGACCCACCCGGCGGCCGTGCCGCAGGGAGAGCCGGGCGGCGAGCTTGGCGAGGGTCGTCGTCTTCCCCACGCCGGTCGGGCCGACGAACGCGGCGACGTGCCGGCGATCCGGGTTCGCCGCGATGCCGCCGGAGACCGGCAGGTCTTGGGCCAGCACGGAGATCACGTCCGCGTCCGAGGCGTCGCCGAGCGACTCGACGAACCGCTGGGCGGCGGTCGGGGCGAAGTCGCGGCCGGTCAGCCGGGCGAACAGCGGGTGAGCCTCGCCGACGGGGGCGGTCGGCAGGGCGCCGGTGCGAGTCAGTTCCCGCACGATGTTCGCCGCGTGGGCGGTGCGGGGATCGAGGACGGAGCCGTTCGAGGCGCCGTTGAAGGACCCGTTCGCCCGCTGCGGCTTCGGCCCGGCGGTGGCGGTGACTTCCACCCCGCGACCGGCGCCCGGCAGCGTGCGGCTGCCCAGCAGCGAGGCGTCCGCCCCGAACTCGTCCCGCACCTGCCGCAGAGCGTCCCGCATCGTGGCGGCACGGAACGTGCGAGTCTGGTTGTCAGACAGAGCGCTCATCGGGGTTCTCGCGGACGGGGGAAGAGGGAGGAGGGACGAATTACGAACGTTTGGCGAGCCGGGGGCGTCAGCCCCCGGAGGGAATCACGGGCGAGTCAGGCGAACGCCGCCAGCGGAGACTTGGGAGGGGGCACAGATTCCGGCGAGCGGGGGGCGTCAGCCCCCTGAGTCGCGGAGCGGAGCGAGTCCGCCGCGAGTTGGCCGTGGACTTCGAGGTCGGTGTCGCGGGTGACTTCCGTCAGGCTCATCACCGTCAGCTTCGGCAGCTTCTCGCGGACGATCTCCCGCAGGCCCAGCCGAACCTGCGGGCCGACGAGCACGATCGGGGCGTGCCCGGCGCTGGTCAGCTTGGTCAGTTCGTTCTTCAATCCGCGGACGACGGCGTCGCGAACGGCGGGGGGCAGGGTCAAGACGAACCCGCCCTCGCGGAACTCGCTTTTCGAGGCGATCAGCTCCTCGGCGGCCGGGTCCAGGCTGACGACGTGCAGCAGGCCGGCGGCGTCGCGGTGCGTTTCGCACAGCGTGCGGGCCAACGCATGACGGGCACATTCGGTGAGGAAGTGCGGGTCTTTCGTGCGGCCGGCGTGATCGGCGAGGGCTTCGAGGATCGCTTCCAGGTCGCGAACCGGCACCCGCTCCCGCAGGAGGTTCGCCAGCACGGCCTGAATCTGGCCGGCCCGCAGCAGGTCGGGAACCACTTCGCTGACCAGCTCCGGGCAGCGTTCCTTGAGGTGATCCAGCAGGCCGTGCGTTTGCTGACGGGTCAGCAGTTCGGCGGCGTGATCGCGGACGATTTCGGTCAGGTGCGTGACGACCACCGCGGCCGGCTCGACGACGTGGTAGCCCATCAGCGAAGCCCGCTCCGCGGCGGTGGAGTCGATCCACACGGCGGGACGCCCGAAGGCGGGGTCGGTCGTTTGCAGGCCCGGCGGGGTGCCGCTGGCGCTGCCGGTGTCCACGGCCAGCTTGGCGGTCGCGTGGCATTCCCCGGTGGCGATCACCACGCCGCGGATCTTCACCCGGTAGCTGTTGGCGTCGATCGTGGGCACGTCCCGGAACCGCACCTTGGGCAGGATGATGCCCAGTTCGCCGGCGATGTTCTGACGCACCTTGGCGACGCGGTCCAGCAGGTCCCCGCCGGCGGTCGGATCGACCAGCTTCAGCAGGTTCACGCCCAGTTCGAGAGCCATCGGTTCGACGGTCAGTTCGTCTTCCGGCTTGGCTTCGGGGGCTTTGCCCTCGCTCGCGCCGCCTACCGGCGACGGCGAACCGGGGGACGCGTTCGAGTCCTTCGCGTCGCTTTGATCCGTCGTGCTCTTGCCGCCCAGGGTCCAGCCGACGATTCCGCAGGCGGCGGCGAGACTCAGCAGCGGGGCGGTCGGCAGGCCGGTGAAGGCCAACGCGACGAGGAACCCGCCGGCGAGGAACATGCTTTCCTTGTAGCGGAACAGCTGCGTGACGATCTCCGTCGGCAGGTGCGTGCTGTTGGAACTCCGCGTGACGATCAGGCCGGCGGCCAGCGAGATCAGGAACGCCGGCACCTGCGAGACCAGCCCGTCGCCGATCGTCAGCGTGGTGAACACCGTGGCGGCCCCGCCGACCGGCATCCCCATCTCGACCACGCCGACGTACAGCCCGCCGGCGATGTTGATGCAGGTGATGACGATGCCCGCGATCGCGTCGCCCCGCACGAACTTGCCGGCGCCGTCCATGGCCCCGTAGAAGTCCGCCTGGCTGGTCACGTCGTCGCGGCGTTTCTTGGCCTCTTCCTGATCGATCAGACCGGCGGAGAGGTCGGCGTCGATCGCCATCTGCTTGCCGGGCATCCCGTCCAACGCGAACCGGGCCGCCACTTCGCCGACGCGGGTGGCGCCCTTCGTGATGACCAGGAACTGGATCGCCACCAGGATCACGAACAGGATCAGCCCGATCGCGAGGTTATCCCCGGAGACAAAGGCGCCGAACGCCTCGATGACCCCGCCGGCGGCCCCGGTGCCGTCGGTCGCGGCCCGACTCAGGATGAGCCGGGTGCTGGCGACGTTCAGCACGAGCCGGGAGAGCGTCGTGCCCAGCAGCACGGCGGGGAACACGCTGAATTCGAGCGGCCGGCGGACGTAGACCGTCACCAGCAGAATGACCGTGGCCAGCGTGACGTTCGCGGCCAGCAGCAGGTCCAGAATCGGCGCCGGCAGCGGCACGATGATGACCAGAATCGCCCCGCACAGCATCACCGGGAACAGCATCGCCCGCCCGCTGGCCAGCACGCCGCCGAACGTCACCCCGGCGCCGGCGGCGGAGAGCGAGCCGGCGGTGGGGGACGCGGCGGACATACTGGGAGCGGCGACCCGCCGTCCCCAAACTGGGAGCGGGCCGATTCAGAGCGGATGAGTTGGGGTGGAGAGTCGCGTCCGCTCGGCGAGCCGTGGGCGTGTGCCCTTGGCGTCCGGCGGGGGGAGTGACGACGGACGGGGGTGTAGATCGTGCCGCCCGTCGGCGTCCAGACTTGCAAAACGGAATTGTAAGGATTGCTCTCAAGCTCGGGCCGTTCCCGATGCCGGCAACCGATTCGCCGCAGTGCGTCCTTCCACATCGCCCGTGATCCACGAAGGCGTCCAAGGCGTCCGGCCCCGGGGGGTGGACGCCTTGGACGCCTTGGACGCCTTCGGACCTCTCGGCAGGTCGCCCGCCGGTCAGGCCGCCTGCACGTCAGGACATCTGGAGTCAGGGCATCTGGAATCAGGGCATCTGGAATCAGGGCATCTGGAATCAGGGCATCTGGAATCAGGGCATGTAGAGGAAGTCGACTGAATCCAGCACGGCGACCGCCGCGGGCAGCGAGGCGATCGGACCGAGCGCCGCGACGGCGCCGCCGACGATCACGGTGGCGACGAACCGGCGCCGCCTCAGGCCGGCGTTCAACCGGATCAGCGCCGGGAGCAGGCAGATCGTCGACACGAGCCAATACATCGCCGATCCCGCCGCAAACGCCGCGTACGCCGCCGGGGCCGGACCGGGGAGCAGCAGTTCGTGGGCAATCAGCGTCAGCCCGCAGGTCAGGAGCGTGCCCGGCCCGGCGCTGAACCACCACACCATCCCGGCCCCCAGACACACCGGCGCCGACAACCGCCGCACGCCGGCCAAGCGGGCGGACGCCCGGTCGCACGCCAGAATCGTCGCCCCGGCCCACAGGCCCGGCGCCACGAAGATCAACAGCAGGGCCAATCCGTAAGTGAGAGCGGTCACGAGGCATCAGCGAAGAACGGCGAACGCCCCCCGGAGCCTCCCCCCGCCGCCCGCGACCGACGCCCGCGACCGTCGGCGGCC
>NZ_WTPX01000079.1 GCF_013036045.1 Alienimonas chondri | reverse complement strand
CGCCGGTCTGACCGCCTTCGCCCGGCTGACCGCCCTCGCCGGGCTGACCGCCCTCGCCGGTCTGACCGCCCTCGCCAGGCTGACCGCCCTCGCCAGGTTGGCGGCCCTCGCCGGGGCCGGGCTGCTCGCCCGCACCGGGTTGCTCGTCGGCGCCGCCTTCTTGCTCGGCACCGGGGGCTGACGGCTCGGGCTGACCGGCGGGATCCTGTTCGGTCCCAGGCTGCTCCGCTTCACCCGGCTGCCGCTCAGGTTGGCCTTCACCAGGCTCTTCGCCCATTCCAGGCTGCTGTTCCGTGCCGGGTTGCTGTTCAGTGCCGGGTTGTTGCTCCGTGCCGGGTTGCTGCTCCGCGCCGGGTTGCTGCTCCGCGCCGGGTTGTTGCTCCGCGCCGGGTTGTTGCTCCGTGCCGGGTTCGGTCATTTCCTGCTCGCTGCCGGGCTCGCCCGGACCGGCTTCCTGCGGGGCGGCGCCGTCGGGGACTTCCCCCTCGCCGGGGGCAGCGTCAGCGGCGTCGGCCGGGTCACCGGCCGTGCGATCGCCGCGGTTCTCTTCGTCGGTGGTCTCGCCTCCGGCGGGACCTTGCTCGGTGATCTGGTTTGGATCGGCGGAGGCGTCCTCGCCGTCCGCAGCGGCCCCCTCGGCGCCCGGCTCGCCGGGATCGCGGTTCTCGCCCGGGGCGCCGGGTTCGTCGGCTCCGGCAACGGTCTCGTTCGGGGCCGCGTCGTCGGCAGCCTCGTTTGGGGCGCCGGCGCCGTTTGGTTCGCCGGGGCGTTCGTTGTCCTCGCCGGCGCCGGAGTCTTGCATGCCGCCGGTTTGCTCCTCCTCGCCGGATTCGCCGCCGGCGGGAGTTTCGTTCGCGGCCTGATCGTTGGACGGCTGATTCTCGCCGGCGCCGTCGTCGGAGGGGTTGGGAGAGCCTTCCGGACTCGCGGACGGGTCGGCGGCCGGTTCGTTCTCCCCGGGGGGCGAATCGCCGGTTTCCTGTTGGGCGTCCAGCTGATCCGACTGCGGGGGAGCGTCGTCGGGATCTCCGCCGAGGTGATCGAGCATCTTCTCCATGGCCAGATCGTCCTCGGAGCCGTCGTCGGCTATGGACTGCTGGCCGGATTCGCCGGGGGCGCCGTTCGGATCTTCGCCGGCTTGCGGGTCGCCGGACGGCTCGCCTTCGCCGGACGGCTCGCGCGAACCGTCCGCACCCCTCTGGCTCTCTCCAGTCTCGCCCGATTCGCCCTCAGCCTCGGCGGAGTCCTCGTTCATTCCGTCCTGGCTCTGACCGCCTTCGCCTTCGCCGCCCGGCTCGCCTTCGGCCCCGGGTTCGCCCTCGGCCTGCTCACCCTCGGGCTGCTCGCCTTCGGGCTGGCCTTCCTGTTCCTCGCCGCGGTCGGCGGGGTCGTTCTCATTCGGGTTCTGATCGCGGTTTTCGGGCTGATCGCGGCGGGCCTGCTCCTCCTGGCGCTGCTTGTCCTCGTTCAACTGCTGTTCGGCCTGCTCCTCCGAAACCGGCTCGGTGATCGTGATCGTCAGCTTGGGAGAGTTCCGAACCTTCGTAATCGGCTCGCGGTTGTCGCGTGCGGAGATCCAGTAAGTCAACACGTCGCCGGCCCGCACGCCCTCGTCGGACAGCGTCCACTCGTGCGTGAGGGTGACGGAGGGCTTGTCGCCCTCCCAGAGGCGAACGGCCGTCGGGATCGCTTCGCCGTTCTTCGAGCGGCGCAACGCCAAGTCACGCAGTTTGAAGTCCGGATCGCGAGCGGTGATCTTCAGCGGGACCGTGGCGTTCGACGGGCGGGTGATGTCCGTTTCGGGGTCGAGCAGCGTGACCTCGGGCAACTCGTCCGGCCGCACCGTGATCGGGTGGACGGTGGGGCGAGGGTCGCGGAAGCCCTCAGCGTCCGTGACTTCGATCCGGTAGAACTGCGGAGCGCTCTCGTCGGCGCGGTGGGCGAGCGTCCAGGAACCGGTGAGCGTGCGGCCGTCTTCGGAGACCTCCAGAGGCACCTGTTCGACAGGCGTGTCGAACGCCGCGTCGTCGGCGAACGTCAGCATCGCTCGCTGGACGGGCAACGCGGCCGCG
Source organism: Alienimonas chondri (assembly GCF_013036045.1). Taxonomy (GTDB): domain Bacteria; phylum Planctomycetota; class Planctomycetia; order Planctomycetales; family Planctomycetaceae; genus Alienimonas; species Alienimonas chondri. The sequence continues at coordinate 20,559 of NZ_WTPX01000079.1, read as the reverse complement.
GCGGTGAAGGTCGCGGTCGTGCCCTCGACGGCGTCGATCGCGGCGGTCGACTGGGTGAACGGTTCCAGCTCTGTATAGGCTGGGAACTTCAGGTCGACCTGTTGCAGCTCCGCGTGCGGGGCGGGGGAGACGGTGACGCGGAACGGGCCGGCCTCGGCGTCGCCGGCGATCACGCTGTAGGTCAGCGGGCCGGTCAATCCGCGGCCCTCGGGGCCGGTCAACGTACCCTCGAAAGTCAATTCGTCGGCGGCCTCGCGGAGCACGACGACTTCGCCGACGGCTCGCGCGTCATCGGTGGTGTATGTGACGAGCACTTCCTCGGGGATCTCGCCGCCGACGACGGCAGTGACGGTCAGCATCTCGCCGGCCAGCACGTTCGCGTCGCCCGGGTCGACCCGCAGCAGCCGGGTGCGGGTGACGGCGTCGATGGGGGCTGTGGGCAGCAGCGCCCGGCCGAGGGAATCGCCGATCGCCTTCGGACTGAACAGGGCGTAGCCGCAGGCGAAGACCACCAGCACCAGCAGGGCGGTGGAGAATCGGATGAGCGCTTTGCGATCGACGGCGTCGTCCACGTCGGTCTTCTTCAACGCGGCGGCGGCCCGCTTCTGCATCGCGGAGCGCACCTGTCCGTTCGCCGTGCCGGGGCCGTCGAGGAGGTTCATCAACCCGCCCCGCAGCGTCGGATCGTGCCGTTCGATCTGGTCGGCGGCGTACATGCGATTGATCCGCCGCATCGCGGGGCGGACCACCTTGAATCCCAGCCAAACCGCCGCCACGAGCATCGCCGCGCCCAACAGCAGACCCCGCATCAACGGGCTGAATCCTCCGTCGACGACCCAATGGTCCAGCACGACGAAGGCGCTGAGGTACGCCAACACGATGACTGCCAGCCCAACCGCGGCGGTCAGCAGGTCCGCCCAGCGGATGCCGTTGCGGGCCTTCTCGACCTGAGCTTCGATGAACTGGTCGAAGGTCAGGTACTGCCGGGACGGGGCGTCGGCGCTCATCGGGCGGCTCTGGGGGATCGGGACGAAGGATTATATCGGCGAGCGCCGCCCCGGGGGCGCGCCGCCTAACGGCGACGGCGAAACGGGGGACTGCACGGATTGTCCGGCGGTCACACCAACCCGCGCTTTTTGCGGAGAAACCACTCGGTTCCCAACAAGCCCACGAAGAGCAACGGGATCCACCATTTGTCGTACAGCGGGGTGCGGGACAGAACGGTGCTTTCCGCGGAGGCGGGCGGCTCGTCCGCCCATTTGGCGAGGAACGCGGGCAGTTCCTCCGGCGGGACGACGCTCCCGCCGGTGACGCGGGCGAGGTCCGCCAGCAGTGCCGGGTCGGCGGCGGGGTTGTCGAGCTCCAGATCCCGCGGATCGACCACGAATCGCGTGATCGCGTCCGGGCCGACCATCGATCCGCCCTTCGTCGCCCGCACCCGCACCCAGTAGTCGCCGGGATCATCGGTGCCCGCGGCGTCCGCCCGAAACAGGCCGGGCGAGGCGGGGCCGGCGGCGCGGGGGGAGAGCGTGGCGATCTCGCCGTCGGGGGCGGTGACTTCGATGGTGAACTGGGCGTCGGCGATCGGCTCGCCCTCCTCGTCACGGGCGCCGAGCTTCAGCCGGGCGGGACGACCGGGGACGACGTTGCGCGGTTCGACCGTCACGAACACCGGGCCGCTGGTGTCCTCCTCCTTCCGGGTCAGCCAGAGCACGACCTGCCGCCAGAACCGGGCGTGCTCCACGTCGTAGCCGGACAGCGGCCACAGCCAGGTGGTATCCCCCGCGAAGGCCAGCACGCGGCTGCGGCCGTACTCGTAAGCGACCAGCAGCGGAGCGTCGTCCGGGCCGACGGCCAGCACGTCCGCGGGCAGGTTCCGCTTCAATTCGAGCCGGTTGGCGCCCGCCAGCGGCGGAAGATCTCGCCAGACGTCGGCGTTCGCCTCCGCGTCCGCCAGCAGCATGATGTAGTTCTGGGCGCCCTGCCGCGTGGGAACCATCGGCACGTCGCCGAGGATCTGCGTGCGGGCGTCGGCCGCGTCGATCGGTCCGCCGCGAGGGAGTTCGACCGGCAGCATGTTCCGCAGCGGCGTGCGTTCCCATCCGCCGGGGCCGAAGCTGTTCAGGCCGCCGGTCATCATCAGCCCGGCGCCGTCTTCCACACGAGCGGCGAGGTCGTCGACGAAGTCCTTCCGCCCTTCCTGGAAAGCGTCCGCTGCGACGTCGCCGATGATGAACGCGTCGTACCGGCCCGGCTCGAACAGCGATTCCTCCAACCGCAGACCGGGCGAGAGGGCGTTCGGCTGGGCGGGCAGTTCGACGTAATCGAGCTGGATCTTGTCCGAGAGATTCACCTTTCGGAGCGCGTTCACCTCCGGCCGCACGCGGTCGAAGTACAACACGCGGATGCCCCCTTTGCGGACGCTGATGACGGTGGCCCGCTGGTTGTTCGTCTGCTTCAACTCCCCCTCGACCGGCTCGATTTGCAGGGCGAGCTTCATCTCCCCCGCGGTCTGGGGGACGAAGGTGAGTTCGATCGGGATCTCCTCGCTGCCGGTCGTGGGCCGCACGATGATCGCCGGGCGACTGCCGTCGGTCGGCTCGACCGGCGCCAGTTCGACCTCGTCGCCGGGACCGCGGGCGGGGGGGGATTCGGTGAGCAGCCGCACCGTGAACTCACGCCCGGCGCCGCCGACGATCCGCACCACGCCGGAGACCGGCACCCGTTTCTTCTCGAACACGACCGGGTCGACCCGCAGGTCTTCGACGGAGAGATCCAGCCCCGCCGTCGGGGCGCCGTCGCTGCCGAAGGGCACGCCGACGATCCGCACGCCGGATTCGGCCAGCAGCGCCGCGACGCCCCGGGCGTCGGTGTCGTTCGGGGGCAGCGCGCGTTCGGCGCCGTCGGTCAGGAGGAAGACCGACGTGAGGTCCGCGTCGGACCGGCTCAGCTCCGACAGCACGCCGCCGATCGCCGTGCGGGCGCCGGTCGGCTCCTCCGGGAGGACGGACGTGGGCTCGGTCAGCGCGGCGTCCGCATCGACCTCCGCGGGGAGCGGGTTGCGGGCGCCGTCGAAGGTGGCGAGGGAGATGTCCAAATCCTCCCCCAGCTCCTCCAGCGCCGGGGCGCACGCGGCGAGTACGGACCGCAGCAGTTCGAAGCGGCTCGCCCCGCCCGGCCCGTCTTGCACGGTCATGCTACGAGAGACATCCGCCAGCAGCAGGATCGACGGGCGTTCGGTCTCCGTTTCCTCGCTCCGCAACTCCGGCCGGAGCAGCAGGAGCGTCAGCAGCACGGCCCCGGCGAGCCGCAGGCCGATCAGCGTGCGGCGGACGCCCTTCGAGAGATGCCGGACCCGCGGCGGGTAGGTCCACAGCACCAACCCGATCAGCGCGGCGCCGCACAGCAGCGTCAGCGTGAGAGACCAGGCGGGGTTGAGGGCGAAGGACAGAGGTATTGACCGATGTCGGTGGACGGGGCGGCGAGCGGCGGGGCGTCAGCCCCCCGAGGGGGCGAAGCCGGTGGCACGGGGGGCTGTCGCCCCTCCGCTTGCGGGGGCGCCCTGTTCGCTTTCGTAGAACCGGTTCCCCACGATCAATTCGCCGACGAACACGGCGACCAGCAGGGCGAGGAGGTAGGGGAACATCTCCTCGCCGAGTCGTCCGCGCACGGTCGTGAGATCCAGTTCCTCGGCGGTGCGGCTGAGCGTGTAGCGATCCTCGCCGAGGCGGGCGTCGAGTTCGTCGGTCGTGATGACGGTCAGGTCGCTCTCCGGCTCCGGCAAATTCACGCTAAAGGCGCCCAGCAATCCGCCGGGGGCGTCGCCGGTCGGGGGCAGGGCGAGAGAGTAATGCCCGGGGGCGTCGGCGCCGGTGACCGCGAGCTCATCGACGCCCGCGGGGATCGAGACCCGGGTCTGCGACAGGTCGGGCCGCCGGAGGACCGCGGGCAGGTCTTCGCCCTCGGTGTTCGTACCGCTGACCGGCACGACCAGCGTATCCGCGGCGAGGAAGTTGTACCGCTGTTCGCTGCGGCCGCTGAGGTGCCGGGTGAGGAACTTCACGAAGGCGAGGTAGCTCCACCCGGCGTCCGGCAGGTCGTTCCAGTCGGCCCGGTCGACGATCAAAGCCGTGGTGAACAGGGCGACGTGGCCGGCGCCCGCTTCACGGGACATCAGCGCCGGCGGTCGGGTCTGCGGGTCGGTGAAGACGGCGGGGACGGCGGCGCCCTCCTTTGGTTCGACGACGAAGTAGCGACGCACGTCGCGGCTCTCCAAAACGCCCGTGCCGCCCAGCGGATCAAACGGGGCGAAGATCGGATCGTTGGGGTCGACGACGATCATCCGCTCCGGCACGCCGAACCCCAACGGCGTGACGAGGTCCGCCGGCATCCATTCCGCCGCTGGGCCGGCGTTGTAGGCAAGCACGTCCGCATTCGCCCCGAGCACGATGCCCACGCCGCCGCCGGCCTGGGCGAACGCCCCGAGCTTCGCCATCCCCGCTTCGCCCGGAGCGTTAGCGTTCAGCAGGTAGATCACGTCGAACTTCGCCGTCTCCAGCCGCGACAGATCGCCCGTGCGGACGGTCGTGACGACTGCGGGCCGGCGATCTTCCGGTAGCAGGCTGGGGGCGAGCGCTTCGCCGAAGGCCCGGGCGTCCGTGAGTCGGTCGGAGACGACGGCGACCCGCAGCGGCGGTTCCGCGCGAATCGTGAAGGAGCGGCGATCGTCGAACGCCAATGGGTCGGAGCCGGTCAAAGCGAGTTCGCCTTCGATCGCCCCCGCAACCGCGATGGGCACGGAGAACGAGACCTCCGCCCCGCCGCCGGGCGGCAGCGTGACGGTTTGGCGGCCCCGAGCGACCGGCTCGTCGCCGAGCGCCGCGGTCCGCAGTTCGACCTCGACCGCGTCGGACCCGCGGGCGCCGGCGTTCTCAGCGGTCGCCGGGGCGCGGGAGAGCGTCGCGCGGACGGTGACCGTGCCGCCGACCGGTCCGCTTTGCCGAGTCGGGCGGGGCACGCCGAGGGCGACGTTCTCCGGTCCCTCCGCGCCCACGTCGACGAGAAACGCCTGCACCCGCTCCCGAGCGGCGAGTTTGTTCGCCAGTTCCACCCGCCCGCCCGGTCCCCAGGCGCTCCGGGCGAGGTCCGTGAAGACGTACACCGCTCGAACGTACGCATCGGCGTCGGGATCCGGCCCCAGGCCGAGTTCCTCCGCGGTCCGTTCGCGATCGCGTTCGTGCAGGTCGACGGCGGCGGCCAGGCGACCGTCCAGCGGCACCGTGACCGGGTTCGTTTCCAGCTGCCCCATCCGCGTTTTCGCCCCGAACAGATCCGTCGCGAACCGGGGCGGCTCGCCGGGGGCGGTGGTCATCACGGCGAGCTTGCTGCCGGGAGGGAAGCCGTCGGCATGTTCCTCCGCGAGGGCGAGTGCCGCTTCGAGCCGATTCTCGCCAGCTCGCACGAGGCCCATGCTGGAGGAGGTGTCGAACACAAACACCGCGGCGACCGGCTGATCCTCGGACACGGCCTGCACGGGAGCGCGTACTTCCGCGGCGACCCGCCGACCGTACGGCCAGAGCACCAACAGGCCGGCCAAGAGAAACGCGCCGATCGTCGATCCGGCCCGCAATAGCGTCCGGCGGTACAGGAGATCGTGCCGGGCGAGTTCCCCCTGCCGCTGCTGCGAGCGCCACCGCATCAGCATCACCTGGTAGGCGATCAGCACGGCGACCACAACCGCGGCCAGCGTGAGCCACTCGGCGGTAGTGAAACTGTAGTTCGCCGCCGGCAGGCTCGGCCGCACCACGGCGAGCACCAGCAGCACGATCGCCGCGATCCGCAGCAGCAGCAACCAGAGGTGTCGCAGCTTGAGCCGACGGCTGTTCGACTTCTTTCGATCGCGAATCAACCGCAACGCCGGGAAGGGGAACTTCTTCGGCTTCGGCTTGAGCAGGAAGTGCAGAATGACCGGCACCGCGGCGAGGCCCAACAGGGCGAGCAGTCCGGGGTGGAGGAGCGACACGCGGGGAGTTTAGTCACCCTCGCCCGCGCCGCCTATCGGCGACGGAAGGCGATTCCCGGCACGTACCGCGAATCCCGCGGAGTCCCTCGTCCCTGCTTTGGTCGTCACCCGGCCCTCCACTCCGGCCGTCCGATTGAGCAGAGCGACGCCCTTCTCCGATCCCAACACGCTCACGGCAGAGGCGAGCGCGTCGGCCGTCATCCCGGTCTCCGCCGTCACGGTGACCGTGGATCGGTCCGTCAGCCCCAGGCCGGTGCGGGGGTCGACGATGTGCGAGTACCGCTCGCCGCCGATCTCAAGGAATTTGTAGGCGTCCCCGCTCGTCGCGACCGCGGCGTTCGACAGGATCAGGAATTCAGTCGGCGCCGCATCGGCGTCGGCGCCGTCGGGCAGTCCGATCTTCCAACCGGTCTCGCCCGGCGGCGGGTCGCCGGCGAGGAGGTCGCCCCCGGCATCGATCAGGAAGCGGGACACGCCCTGTTTCCTCAGCGCTTCGCCGGCGACGTCCGCGGCATACCCCTTGGCGATGCCGCCGAGGTCCAAAAGGATTCCCGGCTTCAGGATCGTGACCGTGCCGGCGTCCTCATTTACGCAGACCGACCGCCAGTCGACGCGCTCACGGAGGGTCGCCAGTTCCTCGGGCGTCGGCAGCGTCTTCTGGATGCGAACCCGCCGCCACCTCTTCACCAGCGGGCCGACCGTCGCGTCGAACGCTCCGCCGGACTTCGCCGAGACGTCGCGGGCCCGCGCGAGCACTCGGGCGAGGTCCGCGGAGACCGCCGTCGGCTCGCCCGGCACGTAACTGTCGCACAAGCGATTCAGTTCGCTCCCGTCGTGATAGTCGGACAGGGCGCCGGTGAGTTCCTTGACTTGTCGTCCCGCTTCGCGGCAGGCGTTCTTTGCGGCAGGTTCGCTGCGTGCGTAGCATGTGAACACGAAGGGCGAACCCATCTGGACCTGTTCCACCCGCACTCGGCGCCAGGCCGCGCTGGAACCGGGTTCGTCCCCCACCGGTCCGTCGACCAACCCCGTCGCCACTATCGCTGTCAGAATGAAGCCACTCATGCGTTCGCTCGCCCTTGGATTTGTCCTCGCATCGTATGCCGCGTGCGGTCCCGGTGCTGTGTGGGCGCAGGACGACGTGGACGGCGCTCCGCCCACGGCCTCCGCGACGAAAGCCGCCGACGCTCCGAAGGTCGCCGAGCCGGGCGAGAACGCCAAGACCGCCGCGGAGATGAAGGCGTACACGGAGGAGATCGCCAACACGGACCTCACGTTCGAGATGGTCCCGATTCCCGGCGGAGAATTCACGATCGGTTCGCCGGAGGATGAAGAGGGCCGCGGCGAGGGCGAGGGTCCGCAGCGGCGCGTCTCCGTCAGCCCGTTCTGGATGGCGACCAAGGAAGTGACCTGGGACGAGTACGACGCCTTCTTCCAGCGGCAGGACAAGCAGCGCCGCGATCTCGCCGGGATCGCCCCGGACGAGTACGAGAAGAAGGCCGACGCCGTCACGCGGCCGACGAAGAACTACACGGACATGACGTTCGACATGGGGCACGACAGCTTCCCCGCGATCTGTATGACGCACCTGTCGGCGAAGATGTACTGCAAGTGGCTCTCCGAGAAGACCGGCCATTTCTACCGCCTGCCGACCGAGGCTGAGTGGGAATTCGCCGCCCGCGCAGGCACCGACACCGCATACAGCTTCGGCGACGACGCTGAGAACATCGACGAGTACGCCTGGAGCGACGACAACGCCGACTGGACCTATCACCCGGTCGGTCAGAAGAAGCCGAACGCCTTCGGCCTGTACGACATGCACGGCAACGTCGCGGAGTGGTGCCTCGATCAGTACGACCCGGACTTCTACGCCACGTTCTCCGAGGACGGCGTCACGAAAGACCCGTACAACGTTCCGGAAACGATCTATCCCCGCACCGTTCGCGGCGGCTCCTGGTACGACACGCCGGAATACCTGCGGTCGGCCGCGCGGATGCCCAGTACGAACGACTGGAAGATGCAGGATCCGCAGATCCCGCAATCCATCTGGTGGATGACGGATTCGATCTTCGTCGGCTTCCGGGTCGTTCGCCCGCTGACCGAGCCGACCGAAGAGGAGAAGCTCGAGCTGCAATTGATCCCGCGGCCGGAGGATGTGCCGGAATGGGGTCTGCGTGAAGGCTTCATCCACGACTAGGCCGCCCGCGGGCGAGATACGACCGAACGCATCAACGCGTGCGGTCGCATCAGTCCGCCGTTATTCTCGACCCGTTCGCCCCACTTTTCAGAGCACTCTCATGCCGACGCCCCGCCGTTCCTTCCTGAAGACGACCGCCGCCGCCGGCGCTGCGGCTTCGCTCACCGCCGCCGCATCTCCCGCCGCGACCAAGCGGGCCGCGAAGCAAGATTTCATCCGCGTCGGCGTGATCGGTTGCGGCGGGCGCGGTAGCGGGGCCGTCGGCGATGCGATCAACGCCGCCCAGGCGGCCGGCACCACGCCGGTCAAATTGGTGGCGATGGCGGACGTGTTCGAAGATCACCTCTCGAACAAGCACAATCAGCTTTCGAAACAGTTCGGCGATCAGGTCGACGTGCCGGAAGGATCCCGCTTCATCGGCTTCGACGGTTACCGGGGCGTGCTGGAGCAGGACCTAGACTACGTCATCATCGCGACCCCGCCGGGCTTCCGCCCGATCCACTTCGCCGCCGCGGTGGAGAAGGGTCTCCATATCTTCTGCGAGAAGCCCGTCGCGACCGACGCGCCCGGCATTCGCAAGTTCCTCGCCGCCGTCGAGGAGTCCAAGAAGAAGAAGTTGAAGGTCGGCGTCGGCCTCCAGCGGCACCACCAGAACAGCTACCTCGCCGTCGCGGACCAGATCCGCGACGGGGCCATCGGCGACATCATCGCCATGAAGGTCTACTGGAACAGCGGCGGCGTCTGGGATCCCCGCAAGAGCCGCGAGCAGGTCTCCGGCGAAATGGAGTACCAGATGCGGAACTGGTACTACTACTGCTGGCTCTGCGGCGACCAGATCTGCGAGCAGCACATTCACAACCTGGACGTCGGCAACTGGTGGGCCGGCATCAAGGCGAACGGCAGCGAGCCGGTCTTCCCGACGGTCGCCCGCGGCATGGGCGGACGCGAAGTTCGCACCGCGGCGAAGTACGGCAACATCTTCGACCACACCGCCTGTCAGTTCGAGTACGCGGACGGCACGCAGATGATCTCCGAGGGCCGCCATCAGCCCGGCGTTTGGAACAGCGTGTCCGAGACCGCCCACGGCTCGAAGGGCACCCTCACCACGCAGGGCCGCACGCGGATCTACACGAACGAAAAGCAGGACGACGGCTCCTTCAAGGAGAACATCGAGTGGGCCTACCGGGGCCGCGGCGATCGCAGCCCCTACGTCCAGGAGCACATGGATCTGCAAGCCGCCATGCGTGAGGGCAGCGACTACAACGAAGGCACCTACGGCGCCATGTCCACGATGACGGCGATCCTCGGTCGGATGGCCTGCTACTCCGGCAAGGAGATCACCATGGAGGACGCGCTGAACAACGGCCGCCAGCTGTTCCCCTACGATCAGGCGCTCACTTGGGAATCCGAGCCGCCGGTCCTGCCCGGCGAGGACGGCTTCTACGAGGTGCCCACCCCGGGCGTGACGAACGTTCTCTCCTAAGAAGGCGAGCGGTGGGCATCAGCCCTCCGTGTTTTCACCAGCGTTTGACGATTGCGAAGCGTCCCGGGTTCGGAGCGAACCCGGGACGCTTTCGTTCTGCTGCAGTCGAGAGGACACGGAGGGCTGACGCCCACCGCTCGCCTCACGCTTCTTCGAGGCCGAGCACGGAATCCATCCGTTCGGCCACGTCGCTGAGGCGTTCGAGGTCGCCGCCGCGAACTTCGGCGGTCGCCCACCCGCGATAGCCGATCGCTGCCAGCGCCGCTCGCACCTTCGCCCAGTCCACGCTCCCCTCGCCGATCTCCACGCCGAAGCCCTTCCACAGCCCCTCTTCCTGCTGAAGCTTGCGGCTGTACTCCTTCACGTCCAGCTTGCGAATCCGATCGCCCAGGGCCGTGATCCATTGCTCCGGCCAGCCGAGCCGGACGACGTTCCCGATGTCGAAGTAGGCCCCGACCGACGGCGATTCGAACGAATCGATGAACCGGGCGAACTCCAGCGGGCTGAGGAGGAAGTTGTTCCAGACGTTCTCGAACAGGATGTCGACGCCGGTCTTCTCCGCGACGGGCAAAGCCTTGGCGATCTCCAGTTCCGCCCGGGCATAGGCGTCGGCGTACGCGGTGGCGTCGTCGACCACGCCGGGGATCACCAGCACGGAGGTTCCGCCGAGCTGTTCGCAATCCTGTAACGCCTGCTCCAAGCCGGCCACGGCTCGGGCGCGGATGGTCGCGTCCGCGGCGGAGAAGCGATCGTTCCAGCTTTTCCCGTACACCACGCCATGGATCGGCAGCCCGACTTCGTCGCGCGCCGTCAGCAGCGCGGGCACGTCGCGGGTTCCGCCGTCGACTTCAATGCCGTCGAAACCGGCGGCCTTCGCGGTCTGAAACTTCTCCGTCAGCGTGCCGTTCCCGCCGACCATCGACAGCTTCACCGCTTTTTTGAAGCGTGGGGCGGTCTCGGGGAAGCTCGTCACGGCCTCGGGCGGCTCGGCCTTCAACGTGGTCGCAGCGGTGAGGGCGACGGCGGAGCCGGCGAGAAACGTGCGACGCTGCATCAGGGAGGCTCAGAGGAGGAAGGGCATCCGAGTCTGACCGACCGCACGGGATCGTGCTAGCGGCTGTTGACCCGCACGACCGGTCGGGGATCGTCCGGTTCGCCGTTGACCTTGGCAGCCGAAGAAATCTACCAACCGCGGCCCGACGGACCGCCGGTGACGAAGCCCATGAGGATCCTGCGACACCCCCGCCGCCCGACCGCCCACGCCGGCGTCGGCGAACCGGCGTTGACGATCCACGCCCCGGCGAAGCTGAACCTGACGCTCGACGTCCTCGGCCGTCGACCGGACGGATTCCACGAGTTGGAATCCTTGATGGTCACCGCCGGTTGGTTCGACACGCTGACGTTCGCCCCAGCGGACGACTTCGCCCTGTCCGTCACCGGCGCGACAGGCGTGCCGACGGACGGTTCCAATCTGGTGTCCCGGGCCGCGGCCGCGCTGGCGGAGTCGGCCGGCCGAACCGTCTCCGGGGCGATCACGTTGCACAAACGCATCCCGCATGACGCGGGGTTGGGCGGCGGATCGAGCGACGCCGCGGCCGCGCTGTTGGGGCTGAACGAGCTCTGGGGCTGCGGCCTGTCTCGCATCGAACTGTCCGAGATCGGCGCGACGGTCGGCAGCGACGTGCCGTTTTTCCTCGCCGGTTCCGCGGCCGGCGTGGTCCGCGGACGAGGCGAGCGGGTCGAGCCGATCGCGGCCGGGCCGAGGCGATGGGCCGTCCTGGCCAAGCCGCCGATCGGCCTGTCGACCGCGGCGGTGTTTGCCGCCTGGGGCGGGCGAGCATCCGCGAACGGGACCGCTCGCGCCGCAGCCTCTTACAGCGGTTCCTTGGCGGGCTTGGCCGAGACGACCGTGAACGACCTCGACGGCCCCGCCACGGAACTCGAACCGCGACTCGCGGCGGAGCGGGACGCCTTTGCACTCGCCGGATTCTCCCGCTCCTGCCTCAGCGGCAGCGGCACGAGCCGCTTTGCCCTCTGCCGATCAGCGTCCGCGGCTCGGTCCGCCGCGGCGACGCTCCGCCGCTTGCGTCCCGGTCCGGTCGTCGCCGTCCCTCTGGCGGTTTGACCGGGCGACCGGCGCCTCATTCCTTGATTGTCCCCCCTCCGATTGTCCCTGCCGTGAAGATCACCGACGTTCGCGTGAAGCTGGCCCCCGGCGCCGACGCCGCCGGCGGGGAAGCCGGACGCCTGCTGGCGTTCTGCTCGATCACTCTCGACGGCTGCTTCGTCGTGCGGGATCTGAAACTGATCCGCGGAGAGCAGGGCGCCTTCGTGGCGATGCCGAGCCGTAAAATCACCGCGCGCTGCGACGAGTGCGGCGGGAAGAATCCGTTGCGGGCGAACTACTGCGGGGACTGCGGCGCCGCTCAGAACGACCCCGAATCGACCTCGGGCGGCGACGGGCGGCAGAAGCTGTACGCGGATATCGCCCACCCGATCAACGCGGGCTGCCGGACGGAACTCGAATCCAGCGTCGTCGCGGCCTGGGAGCAGGAGCGTGTGCTCGCCGCCTCGCCGGAATACGTCTGCCGCTATGACGAATGCGACGTCGGCGAACCGGCGCCGGGACGGGGGGCGGGCGCTACGTCGTCTAAGCCTCATCATCTGCCGAACGTGCCCGGGGTGGTGCGGCGCCTGGACGGGGCGACGCCGCTGCGGAGCGGCCCCGCGACGCTTCGACCGAACCGTAGTCCGCTGCGCACGGCCCGACGGGGCGAGGCGGCGGGGGCGTTCGGCGACGGTCTGTAACGATTCGACCGGCGGCGACGGTCCCGCACGACCGATGAAGACGAGCACGCCGTCCCTCGAACCTGCCGGAGACCGCCGCCCGTGGGCATGTTCCGCGAACACGTCGCCGTCAGCGGCGCCTGCGGGGCCGTTCTGGCCAGCGGAATGTGGGTCGCCACGCCGATCGACGGGGTGCAGGCCGGCGTCGCGTTCACCTTGGTGGGCATCGGCGGAGCGTTGCCGGACCTCGACAGCGACCGCGGACGGCCGATTCAGGAACTGACCGCGCTGCTCGGCGCCGCGGTGCCCTTCGTGCTGGTCCGCCGATTCGCGGAGATCGCCCACACCTTCGATGCAATCGTCGGGCTGGGCATCTGCACCTATCTGCTCGTGCGATACGGCGGCGGCTGGGCGCTGCGAAAGCTGACGGTTCATCGCGGCATGTTCCACAGCCTGCCGGCGATGATGATCAGCGGGCTGCTGACGTATCTGGCCTACAAGAGCCCCAACAACGGTATCCGCCTGCTGATGGCGACCGCGGTGATGACCGGGTTCGCCTCCCACCTGATGCTGGACGAGTGGTGCAGCGTGGATTGGCGAGGTCTCAAACCCCGTTTGAAAAAATCGGCCGGCACCGCGATCAAGTGGGCCGGCGATTATCCCTCGGCGACGATCGCCTGCTACAGCCTGCTGGGACTCTGCGTGTACGCCGCGGCCATCGACGGAGACGTGATCGAGGTGAACCGCCTCGGCGTGCCGCAGCGGGTGGCTGATCGCAAAGAACCGAAGCCGTGGCTCGCGGTCTCCCCGGAAACCGGCGAGGCCATGCTCGCAGAGGCGCCCGACGGGAACGACGACGCGGAACGCGATCCAGTGCGGATGGTCGAAGCGAAGGGCGGCGTGGTGCTGCGGTGACCGTTGCGAGCGGCGGCCGTCAGCCCGCTGAGTCAATCAGGTTCGCCCTTTCCACCCAGCGAAACGCTCAGGGGACTGACGTCCCCCGCTCGCCTCAACCGAGCCGCCTCAACACATCCTCTTTCAGGGCGGCGTTCACGCTGATGCCGTCGCCGCCGTCGGCCCGTTCTTCGCCCGCCCAGGTGACGAACGAACCGCCGGCTTCCTTCACGATCGGCAGCAGCGCCGCGGCGTCCCACAGGCTCATCACCGGGTCGATCATCACCTCGGCCCGGCCGGTGGCGACCAGCATGTGGCCGTAGCAGTCCGCCCAGCCGCGGGTCAGGCGGTAGTCCGTGTTGAAGAGTTCAAACGCCTCCTTCATCGAACGATCCGTCCACCGGCGGGGGTTCGCCGTGCAGAGCAAGGCTTCGTCCGGCGAACTAATCTCGGAGACCTTCGCCCGCCGCTTCGATCCGTCGCCGCGGATCCACCAGGCACCCAGTCCCTCGGCACCGTAGACGACTTCGTTCAGCCCGGGGAAGCGGGAGACGCCCAGCACGCACTTGCCGTCGCGTTCCAGGCCGATCAACGTGCCGAATAGCGGCACGCCCCGCACGAACGGCTTGGTGCCGTCGATCGGGTCCAGCACCCAACGATAGCTGTTCGAACCGGGCACCTCATCGAACTCCTCCCCGAGGATGCCGTCGTCCGGGAACTTCGCGGCGATCGCGTCGCGGATCCGCTCTTCGGCCCCCTTGTCCGCGACGGTGACGGGGCTGTCGTCGCCCTTGCGAATTACCTCCAGGTCCGGGTTCTGGAAATACTCCAGAATGAACGGCTGCACGTCGAGCGCAGCTTGGTTGGCGAAGTCGAGGCGTTCTTGCAGGTCGGACATTAGATTGGTGCTTGTTACTAAGGAGATAGCGGCCGGGTCGTAGCCGCCTCGCAGGTGGACAGCGTCACAGTCGCGGCAGCGATACACGTTCACGTTTTCGCATCGGCTCCAATGTCCGTCATAGACTGCTTCGGCGGTGCAGTGAGCGCTGCCGCAAATCGGGCAAGTGGAGCGACCAGTGTTTCGCCGGCGGCGTGGGATCAGGAGGTCGACAAGCAGTATGAGCCAAAGCAGCGCCCGGCCGACCGCGGATCGAACCGCATTGCTCACGAAGACTCGTCCAGCCGATACAACATTTCGCCCGCTTTGCGGACCAGCAGAACGCCCTCGTCCTCCCGGTCGGCGAAGTCTTCCACGTCGATCGTCGCCGGGTCGCGATAACCGAGGTTGAGCTTCTCGCACTCCTCCGGCGGAATCTGCGAGGCGAGCGTCACCTTCACCCGCGGCTTCTCGACGCCCTCTTCATAGGTGCCCCCGCCGCGGACGTGGGTGCTGTGGGCCAGCGTGCCCCACGGTTCGTGTTTGAACTTGTCCCACTGGCCGAGGAAGTAGTCCCGCGTGTGGTAGCCGACGCGGCGGATCGCCTCGCCGTGGGTCTCGGAGACTTCGCTCAGGTGCGGGGCGTAGATGATGAGTTCGCCCCCGTCGGCGACGACCGGCTCGAGCTTATACATGCACTTCCCGGCGACCCACAGCTCGTCGTACATCGGCGGGGCGCAAGACAGCACGGTGTGAAACGGCTTCGGTTTGCGGGTGATGTGGACCCGCTCCGACATCTGCGACGCTTCTCGCCACGCGGACTCCGGCGTGCCGTAGTACAGACCGTACAGGTCGGCTTTCGGGTCGACGACGAACGTCAGCGCCCGTCGTTCGACCGGGATCAACTTCGCCGCGGCGTCGACCACCCGACGCACCGGGGTGTCCGGCACCCCGATGATGCCCGCGTTCGTGACGATCGCCCCGAGCCAGTGGAAGTAGTTCAGCAGCTCCGGCCCGCTGATGCCCGGGAAGAAGTACTTGTTCCCCCCGCTAAAGCCGACGACCTCGTGCGGGAACACCGGGCCGAGCACCAGCAGCAGGTCGTAATCCTTGATCCGAGCGTTGATCGTGACCGGGACGCTGTCCGGCAGCGTGCCGCGGGAGAGTTCGGCCGCCTCCGGGCAGGGCAGATCGCCCAGCGACATCAGGGCGTCCGGGTTGTCCCACTCGTGGTTGAGCAGGGCGACGCCGGGGAACCGGTCGTCGCGGGTCGCCGGGTCGATGCCCAACAACGACTCGATGCGGGCCTGCGGCATCGGTGGGTGTGTGCCGAGGGCGACCATCACGTCCAAACCCGCGGCGCCAGCCTCCTTCAGCCGATCGTGAACCGCGGGGAACAGGATCGGCAGCGGGGCGGTGCGGGTGTGATCGGGGACGATCAGCAGGACCCGTTTGCCCGCGACGTCATCCGTGGGAATCAGATCGGCGACGCGGCCCGCGATCGAGTCCGTGGGGAGCGTCGACGGCGGGGCGGGGGAGTTGGAATCTGGCACGCCGCCCATCGTACCGGCCATGTGAAAGCGCGGCACCTTGACGGGTCGCGTCGCTCCCCGGACCATGCCCGACTGCGCCGCGGAACCGTTCCACGGCAAACACCGACCTCCGGGCACGGCCCGGGCGCCCCTCACGGAAGACATACGGCCCCGGTCCGCAGGCCCACGAACGGCCCCTCTCACGGGGGGCGCTCGGGGCGGCGGCGGGGCGTGAAAACGCTCATGACGCTGGCCGATTCGTTACAAAAACAGTTCCGGGCCGACCTGCGGTTCCGCGGCGCCGGTTACCTCGACGCCGATCGCGTCACCCAGCTGGCTCTCACCCCGGATAAGCTGGTCGCCGCCGTCCAAGAGAAAGCGGGAGAGTTCACCTGCGACCTCGACCGCTCCGGCGGCACGTTGCGGATGAGCTGCACCTGTCCGCAGTCCGGCAAGCTCGGCGTCTGCAAGCACCTGTGGGGCGCCGTGCTGCTGGCGGACCGCGACAAGCTGCTGACCGGCCCGGTCCGCGGCGGCGAGATCCCCCCCTTCGTGGCGGACGATCCCGTCACCTCGAACTTCGGTTCCGCCTGGGACTTCGACGACGACGAGGACGACGATTTCGCGCCCGGCCCCAGCGCCCGCGCCTATGCGGCCCCGGCCGGCGGGTTGCTCGGCGAGGAGCCGGAGGAGGAGAGCGACATTGCGACGATGGAGCGCCCCGCGGCGGCCCCGCCGGAGGAGAAGGCGCGACCTTGGGAACGGGCGCTCGCCGGCGTCGCGGCCGAAGTCGCCGCTCCCCGGAAAGGCAACAGCGCCGAACGGCAGATCTTCTACGAACTCGACCTGCCGGCCAGCCGTAAAGAGCGGCGGATCGTCATTCAGGTCTCCCAGCGCCAACGCCGCGCGAGCGGCCAGTGGGGCAAGCTGAAGGCGCTCCGCGTCCGTCCCGGCGACCTCGACATGATCGAGCGGGAAGGCGACCGCACCGTGCTCGCCTACCTGTTCGGCGGCGTCGCGGAGCGGGATGCGAAGGACGGCAAAGAGACCGGCGTCTTCCGCTTCCACCTCGCCCATGAGTTAGCGGAACGTCTGTTGCCGCTGATGTGCGAGACCGGCAACGCCCGCATTCTGGACGCCGGCGAGAAGGCCGGCTCCCTCACTTGGGACGGCGAGGAACCGTGGGAGCTAACCGCCGCCCTGCGAGAAGTGTCTCCGCAAGATGCTTGGCAAAAGTCGCGTGAAGACGACGACGCCGGCGAGGGCGAGGAGGGAGAGGCGGAAACCGCGGACGCCGAAGCGCAATCGGACGAGGCCGAGGGGGAAGAGGAGGCCGTGTCTCTGCGACTCGCGGTCGAACTCACGCGGCCGGATGCGATCCGCAAAGCGGAGGATGCCGACCTGATGCTCCCCGGGGGCCTCGTGCTGTTGGATAACGTCCTCAGCCCGGTCATCGATTTCGGAGCCTACGATCTGGCCGACCGCATCGCGGAGTCGGACGGCATCGTCATTCCGAAGGCGGAGGCTCACGAGGCCGTCGAGAAATTGTTCCGTCTGCCCGTGCTGCCGCGGCTGGAACTCCCGGACGATCAGCGTCTGGAAGAGGTGCGCGTCGAACCGGGCCGCGAGCTGCGGATCTCCAGCGGCTCCTCCGCGAACGGTCGCTTGCCGGACCGGGCGACCGGGGCGGTGCGGTTCCGCTACGACGGCGAGCCGATCGCCGGCGGCGATCCCCGCTGGGCGATCGTCAACAGCGAGGCCCGCAAGTGCCTGCTCCGCGACCTGCCCGCCGAAGCGGCCGCCTGGGATGAACTGCGTGACGTCGGCTTCCGCCGCCTGGCCAGCAAGTCCGCCGGCGGCATCGACGTCGAAATCGCGATCGGCGATCTCGGCGGCGCCGTCCGCGGCCTGACCGACGCCGGCTGGCTCATCCGTGCCGATGACAAACCGGTCCGGCAAGCCGGGGAACTGAAGTTCCAAGTCAAAAGCGGCATCGACTGGTTCGAGCTTCGCGGCGACGTCACGTTCGGCGATGCGACCATCGCGCTGCCGGATCTCCTCGCCGCGCTGGCGCGGGGCGATGACGCCGTTCGGCTCTCCGACGGTTCGCTCGGCATCCTGCCGGCAGCATGGGCGGAGCAGCTCGGGTTGCTCGCCGGTCTGGGGAGCGAAGAGGAGGACCACCTCAAATTCACTGCCAACCAAGCCGTCCTGTTAGACACGCTGCTGGGCGCGCAGAAAGAGGTCGAGTACGACGAGCAGTTCACCTCGCTCCGCGAACGCCTCCGCGGCCTCACCGGAGTCGAACCGGCGACCGAGCCGGAGGGCTTCGAAGGCAGCCTCCGCGAGTACCAGCAGAACGGCCTCGGCTGGATGCGGTTCCTGCAGGATACCAACCTCGGCGGGTGTCTCGCGGACGACATGGGCTTGGGCAAAACGGTTCAGCTCCTGGCTCTCCTGCAGGGGCGGAAGCTGCGGATGGACGACGGCGAGCATCTCCCGTCGTTGGTCGTCGTGCCGCGGTCGCTGCTGTTCAACTGGTCCAGCGAGTCGACCCGGTTCACCCCGGATCTGCGAGTCGCCGAGTACACCGGTCCCGATCGTCATCGCTTGCGGGAGGACTTTGCGAACCTCGATCTGATCCTCACGACCTACGGCACGCTCCGCCGGGATGTGATGGACCTGAAAAAGCAGCCGTTCGACTACGTCGTGCTGGACGAAGCCCAGACGATCAAGAATGCCTCCTCGCAGGTCTCCAAGGCCGCCCGGCTCCTGAAGGCTCGGCATCGCTTGGCGCTGTCGGGGACGCCGATCGAAAACCACGTCGGCGACTTGTGGAGCATCTTCGAGTTCCTCAATCCGGGCATGCTCGGCCGATCGAGCCTATTCCGCCGGTACGCCGCCGACCCCGACGACAAGCAGGCCCGCGACCTGCTGGCCAAGGGCATCGGCCCGTTCGTACTTCGCCGCACCAAGGCGGAGGTCGCGACTGACCTGCCGTCGAAAACCGAGATGACGCTGTCGGTCGAGTTGGAGGGCGAGCAGCGACGGTTGTACGAGGAACTCCGCGATCACTACCGGCAGAGCCTGCTGGGCAGCGTGAAGGAGCAGGGTCTCGGCAAGACGCGGATGCACGTGCTCGAAGCCCTGTTGCGATTGCGACAGGCGGCTTGTCATCCGGCGTTGCTGGGCGAGGACAGCGCCGCGGTGCAGTCTGCGAAGGTCGAAGCTCTCGTACCGCGTCTGGTCGAACTGATCGACGAAGGCCACAAGGCGCTCGTATTCAGTCAGTTCACCAGTTTCCTCGGCCTCGTCCGCGAGCGGTTGGAGCAGGAGGGCATCAAGCACGAGTACCTCGACGGCCGCACCCGCGACCGCGGCGAACGCGTTAAGCACTTCCAAGAGTCGCCGGACATCGGCGTGTTCCTCATCAGCCTGAAGGCCGGCGGTTTGGGCCTGAACCTGACCAGCGCCGACTACGTGTTCCTGCTGGATCCCTGGTGGAACCCGGCCGTCGAAGCCCAGGCGATCGACCGCAGTCACCGCGTCGGTCAGGAGCGACCGGTGTTCGCGTATCGCCTGATCGCCCGGGACACGATCGAGGAAAAAATCGCGGAGTTGCAGCAGAAAAAGACGGAACTGGCCGACGCGGTGCTCAATCAAGAGGAGAGCGTGGTCAGCGGCCTCAGCGTGGAGGACGTCGAACGATTGCTCTCCTGAACGGCGAACCGGCCGAGGCTGAGAGGTGTCTTGTCGATGGATTCGCGAGAGACTGAAGACACGTGCCTCCGCACACTGGACGGTCCACGGCTTCTCCGTAAGAATCCGCCCCCGGGAGCGATCCCGGGGTCCCGCACCAGCGGGGCGGTTCCGCATCCGCGGAGCAAGGGGCGTGTAGATCAGCTGGTTAGATCGCAGCTCTGATAAAGCTGAGGTCGGAGGTTCGAGTCCTCCCACGCCCATCACGATCAGGCCCGTTTCCCGAAGTGGGAAGCGGGCCTCGATCGTATTCCGGGGACTTAGCTCAGCTGGGAGAGCGCCTGCTTTGCAAGCAGGAGGTCAGGGGTTCGATCCCCCTAGTCTCCATTGGATGAAGCTCAAAGCCGCATCGACGCAGCGGTCATGGCGATTCTCATTCGACGGGCGTAAAGTCCGGCGGGGCGATCAAACCTTCGCCGATCGCCGTCGGCTTTGAAGCCGGCGGATCTCAGGACGCCTGTTCTCGCCAAGAAGGGAACCGACCGCCGTCGGAACAAGATCCGCGGTCGAACCCCGCGGCACGCCGAAGGGCCTGGACGCCAGCACGGCCTTTCCGGCGCAATCGAAGCATGAAGAAGGGTCAGGAATGCGACTGATTCGCTCTGCAGTATGGGGCAATGCAGCTTCCGGCGCCGCCTGCCATCTCAAACGCCGAGCAGGCTGCCGTGGACGTCCGTACGGGTCTCAGGGCGGCCGAAAACGGACCGGCCGTCGTACCGAAACTTTTCTCGGAAACTCGCTTCCACGGCGTTGACGGCCCGGCGAGGCCCCCGTATCTTTCCCCCTCGCGAGCGGGGCGACGCCAATGGTGTTGTCGCCGCCGCGATCGACGCGGTTTGAGGCGAAGGCGGCTTCGGCCGGCCGACGGCTCCGCGTCGCAACGAATCGCCCTTTCGGGGCGTTCCGATCTTTGACAACTTGTTAGTGTCCGAGTGGCATCTTGTAAATGACGCAATTGCGTCGTGCGATTGAATTGCACGTCGCGACTGTGGTCGAACAAAGTTTTCC
>NZ_WTPX01000078.1 GCF_013036045.1 Alienimonas chondri | reverse complement strand
CCTTCAAGATGCCCGCCCCGTTGCTCGCCGCGGCCCTCGTCGCCCCGGCCCTGCTGCTGTTCCCGGCGACCTCCTTCGCCGCCCCCGATCACCACGAAGAGAAAGCCGACGGCGTCGTCGTGCTGTTCGACGGCTCTTCGGCCGATGCGTGGGAGAAGTACGCCGGCGGGGAGATCGGCTCCAAGTGGAGCGTCGACGACGGCGCCCTGCACTTCGCCGGCAAAACCGCCGAAGGCGGCGGCGGGGACATTCAAACGAAACAGGCCTTCGGGGACTTCGATCTGCGGTTTGAGTTCAAGGTCGCGGAAGGCTCCAACAGCGGCGTGATCTACGGCGTCGTTCCGAAGAAGGGCGACCCGGCGTATAAGACCGGCCCGGAATATCAGATTCTCGACGACGCCGGCCACGGCAACGGCAAGAACCCCAAGACCAGCGTCGGCTCGCTGTACGCGCTCTACGCTCCCCAGGTTCATAAGACCTGCCCGGCGACCGGCGCCGTCCCCTGCCCCCATACCCCCAAAACGGTCAAGCCGGTCGGCGAATGGAACACCGGCCGCATCGTGAAGACCGGCGCCCGCATTCGGCATTACCTCAACGGCGTCAAGGTCGTGGACGTGAAGCTCGATTCGCCGGAGTTCAAGAAGGCCGTCGCCGACAGCAAGTTCAAGGACTGGAACGATTTCGCCAAGGCTCTCGCCAACGGCAAGAAGACCCGGATCGTCTTCCAAGACCACGGCGACGCCGTCTGGTACCGCAACGTGACCGTGCAGCAGCCGACGCTGACCGAAGACGGCCCGCTGCTCGAAGGCTGAGCCGGTTCGCTGCGTGCGGATTCGTGTGAACCGCGTTCGATCGAAACTTTCGACCCGCGGCCGGGGTTCCTACGGGAACGCCGGCCGTTTTTCGTGCGCCCCCTCCCCGTGCCGGACGCTCGCGTCCGGTTTAGGATGGGGGCGACGCCTTCCCCCCACCGCACGGACGCCCCCATGCCGTTCGCCCCGTTGCTGCTCGCCGCCCTCGTCGCGACCCCGGACGCCGGCCCCCCGCGGTTCCCGGCGGATGCGGAACTGCGGGACGTGTTCGGCAACCGCGTGACCTTGGGCGAAGCGATCGGCGAGGCGACTGAGGAAGGGGCGCCGGAGGCGAAAGCCGTGGTGGTGGCGTTCGTCGGCACGGAATGCCCGTTGGTGCAGATCACCGCCCCGCGGTTTCGCGCCGTCGCGGAGGAGGGACGGAAGAACGGCGTGCGCGTCGTGCTGATCGACTCGAACCGGCAGGACTCCCTCTCCGACCTCGCCGAATTCCGCAAAGCGCATGAGCTCGAAGCCGCCGGCGTCCCCGTGCTCAAGGACCCCGGCAACGTCTTGGCCGACCGCTTGAAGGCCGAACGCACGCCGGAGGTGTTCGTGTTCGGCCCCGTCCGCGAATTCGGTCTCGCGCTGCAATATCAGGGGCGGATCAGCGATCAATACGGCGTGGGTTACGCCCGCGACTCCGCCACGCGGGACGACTTCGGCCTCGCTCTGGCCAGCGTTTTGAAAGGCGAAAAGGTCGAACTGCCCCGGACGGAGGTCGTCGGCTGCAAGATCGGCCGCGTGCATGAAGCCGATCCGAACGCGACCGTCACCTGGGCGACCGGCGCGGGCGACAAACCGGGCGCCGCGGCGGTGATCTATGAGAACTGCGCCTCCTGCCACCGCCCCGGCGAAGCGGCGCCGTTCGCCCTGCTGGACTACGAAGAAGCGGCCGGCTGGGGGCCGATGCTGGCGGAGGTGGTCTCCGAGAATCGCATGCCGCCCTGGTACGCGGACCCGGCCCACGGCACGTTCAGCAACGACGCCCGCCTGAGCGCCGAGGAGAAGGAAACGCTGCTGACCTGGGTCAAAGCCGGCTGCCCGGAGGGCGACCCGTCCGAAGCCCCGGAGCCGCCGACCTTCGCCGAGGGCTGGCGGATCGGCGAGCCGGACCTCGTGGTTCCCATGGCCGACGTGCCGAGCGACATCCCCGCGGACGGGGTGATTCAATATCGCTACTTCCGCGCCGATCCCGGCTTCAAGGAAGATAAATACATCGTCGCCGCGGAGCCGCGTCCGGGGAACGCGGAGGTCGTGCATCATATCATCGTGCGGGTGCTGCCCCCGGGCGAGCAACGGAAGATCAACCCCGGCGACGCCCTCATCGGCTACGCCCCGGGCCTGCCGCCGATGCAGCTGAAGCCCGGTCAGGCGTACAAAATCGAGGCCGGTTCGCAGTTCCTGTTCGAGATGCACTACACCGCGAACGGTCGGGCCACGACGGACCTGTCGCGGGTCGGGTTGAAGTTCCTCGACCCGGACGACGTTCCCTCGGACGGGGTCGGCGGGGTGAAGAACCTCAGCCTCGTCAAAAGCGAAGCGGTGATGACGCACAGGTTCGAGATCCCCCCGCGGGCGAAGTCGCACGAGGTCGTCGCCAGCCGCAAGGCGCCGGGCGATTTCACCCTGCTGGCCCTCACCCCGCATATGCACTACCGCGGCGCCAGCTTCAAATATGAACTGACGACGCCGAACGGCGAGACCCGCACGCTGCTGGACGTGCCCGCCTACGACTTCAACTGGCAACTGCGGTACGACCTGGAAGAACCGATCCGCGTCAAGAAGGGTTCGACGATCACCTGCACCGCGACCTACGACAACAGCGCCGGCAACCCCCACAACCCGGACCCGACCGACACCGTCCGCTGGGGCGATCAGAGCGACGAAGAAATGATGATCGGCTTCCTGCTGATCGCGCTGGACTGAGCTGGCGAATCGTCAGCGCGTGAGTAAAACCGCCGTCACTTTCGCTGCTGCGGCAGAACGGTCCACCTCATAGAAAACGGTCAGCGGCCCGTCAAATAGGCAACGCACCGTATCGGACTCGCGCCCCTCGCCGACCGCGAGCGGCGTCGTTCGGAGGGCGCCGTCGATGCGAACGACGCATTCCGACAGGTATTCGGAGTCGCGGGCTTCCACGATCATCCAAGCCATATCGGCTCGCACGTCCGGCATGAAGGTGAGGGAATAGCGGCGAGGTTCCCTCACCCCTCTGCCCCGCCCGCGGCCCGGCGCTCCGCCCGGCGGCGTTCCGCTTCGCGGACGTTCCAAGCATATTCCAACACTTCCTGCGTGGTGTAGGTCGGCCTCCCCTCGGCGTTCTCCGATCGTTTCCGCAACTCAGCCTCTGTGGGGATCCGGTAGATCCGCGCGGGGTCGATGTCGGGCAGTGGGTAGTCGTCCGGATTGAAGTCCGGGCCGAACTCCGGCTTGTACGGCGGCGTGGCGGACACGACAGCACCTTCGACGTGGGGGTACGGGAACGGCCCCCATCCTACTCGTCGCCGGTTCGGCTACAATCAGGCATCGCAGCCCTCGACAAGCCGGACCCGATGCCCGATCTCGCCCCCGCCGACGCCGCTTCGCCCGACAGCGACGCCGCGGCTCTGCCCAACCGCCTGCCCGTCGTGGACTCCGCCGCGGAAGCGGGCGCCGCCTGCGACTCCGACGGCGAGACGACCACCACCAAGGCGAAAGGCTCCACGGAGGTCGGCAGTTACTTCGTCTCGAACTATCCGCCCTTCAGTCAGTGGACCGAAGCCGCCGTGCCCGCGGCGCTGGATGCGCTCAACGGCGCCCCGCCCTCGGGAGCAATCGACCCGTCGGTCCCGTTGGGGTTGTATATTCACATCCCCTTCTGCCGGAAGCGCTGCAAGTTCTGCTACTTCCGCGTCTATACACAGCAGAACGCCAAGACCGTCCGCGGTTACGTCGACAGCCTCGAAGCGGAGTTCGCCAAGCTCCAGCACACCCCCGGCGTGCAGGGGCGCGAACTGGAGTTCGCCTACTTCGGCGGCGGCACGCCCAGTTATCTCAGCAGCAAGCAGCTCCGCAGCATGCGGGACAAGCTGCAAACGCACCTGAATTGGGAGACCGCCCGCGAAGTCACCTTCGAGTGCGAACCGGGCACGTTGAACGAGGAGAAGGTCAAGACCCTCAAGGAGATCGGCGTCACCCGCTTGTCGCTGGGCATCGAGAACTTCGACGACACGATTTTAGAAGTCAACGGCCGCGCGCACCTCACCCCGGAGGTCTATGAGGCGTGGGAGTGGATCAACGCCGCGGACTTCCCGCAGGTGAATATCGACTTGATCGCCGGGATGATCGGCGAGACCGACGCCAATTGGCGGCGGAACCTGGAGGAAGCCGCGAAGCTCGATCCGGATAACATCACCGTCTATCAGATGGAGCTGCCGCACAACACGATTATCTCCAAGGAGATCAAGGAACTGGGCGTCGACAGCCCCATCGCCGACTGGGACACCAAGCGCCGGTGGATGGACGAGACGATCGATTATCTCGCCGACTTCGGCTACGTCCCCAGCAGCGGCAACGAGTTCGTCAAGAACCGCGAGACCGACCGCTTCGTCTATCGGGACAGCCTCTGGCGCGGCGCCGACCTGCTGGCGACCGGCGTCAGCAGCTTCGGTCACTTCCAGGGCGTACACTATCAGAACCTGGATAAGATCGACGACTACCAAGCCGCCGTCGAAGCCGGCGACTGGCCGATCAACCGGGCGCTGGTTCCGACGCAACATCAGCAACTCATCCGCGAGTTCGTGCTGCAACTCAAAGAGGGGCGCGTGCACGTGCGGCCGTTCCAGGAGAAGTTCAACGTGGACGTGCGACAGGAGTTCGCCGAACCCCTGAAGAACCAGACCGCCGCGGGCTATTTGAACGTCGAGGGCGAGGAGATCGTCCTAACCCGCAAGGGCCTGCTGCAAACCGACAGCCTGCTGCCGGAATATTTCGAAGAGCAGTTCAAACGGGTGCGGTACACCTGAGCCGAGACGGACGTCGGCTCGCTATTTGAGCAAGCGGACGTTCAAGACGGTCACGCGTTTTGCGGTCTCATCGACGTGATATGTGATCGCCAAACCGTCCTGTTGCCAGAAACGGAAGGCGTCGGACTGCCGTCCTTCGCCGAATCGCATCGGCTCGTCCTTCAACGCCGTGATGATGCGGGCCACGGATTCCTCCCGCCACTCCCGGAGGCGGGAGCCGATGAGGAACTGCTCGACCTGCTGCTGAGCGTCCGAGGCGAAGGTCAAGGCGTAGGGACCGTTCACGCTGCGGTGCGCCTGTCCGGTAGACCTGCGAGCAGTTCTTCCCACGTGCATCCAGACTCTCCGGACGCTTGGAACTCCTCCCACCGGCGTTTGATTTCTTCATCCGGAACCTCTTCTCGCAAGCGGGCGTACGCCTCCGCCTCCGGCTCTGGTTGCACCCGCATCAGCGTGTGGCCGTCCGGCAGCACGAGGCGGGCGTAGCCCGTCGTCCGGATCGCCTCGGCGACCTCGGGCGAGACGACGATCTGCGGGGCGGACGGGCGGTCGGAGGCGGGCGTTTCAGCGGACATCGGCGGACTCCGTGGGGATGACGAACGCATTCTAACCCGGCGAACCGGCGGTCGGTAGAATGGGCGGCGATGCATGACCCGCCCGCCGAGCCGCCGAAGCCGTCCGCCTTCTCGTTCGCACGGGTCGCGGGCGGTCTTGCGATCTTGATGATCCTTGCCTGCGGCGGGATTTTATGGGAGGAGAGACGCATTGGTGTGATCGGCCGGAAAACGCTCGAATCGCAGAATAACGTTAAGAATCAAACCCTCGCGGTCACGAACTTCGCGACGAGACATGAAGGCCGTCTTGATCCACAGGGCGATGCGGAGCCGAGCGCCCCGCCCGTCAGTTGGATGACGGCGATTCTGCTGTCTATGGACGAACGCACGCTCAAAGACAGCATCGATTATACCCAGCCGTTCGACGCCTCGGAGAACGCGGCGGCGTTCGCGACGGTCGTTCCCCCCTACACCTCCCCATTCGTCGGGGACGACCTGTTGCCCAGCGGCCTCGCTCCGGCTCATTATGCGGGGAACGTGGAGGTGTTCGTGCCCGATTTGACGCTGGACGACATCGGGAATGCGGACGGCGCCACGCAGACGTTGATGCTTGCCGAAGTAAACGCCGCCACCGGTTCCCCGACGGCGTGGGGCAACCCGGCAAACCTGCGCTCCGCCGCGGCCCCGCTCAACGGCCCGACCGGCTTCGGCGCGAACGGCCCCGGACAGATCGTGGTCGGCTACTGCGACGGCCGGGCAACGGGGATCAACCCGGACATCGACCCCGCGATCTTCGCCGCCCTCGGCACGCCGGACGGCGGAGAGACGGTCAGCGCGAGCGACTATGACTGACGCCCCGCCCCAAGCCCGCGACACATGGCAGCGGAAGCACCTTCCCAAGTGGGGCTGCGTCCATTGGCTGGCGATCGTCACGGGGCTGGCGCTGGTCGCGACGTTGATTTTGCCGCCGGCCACGTCGCACCGGGAATCAGGACCAAGGACGCGATCGCAAAATCAGCTTAAACACCTCGGCCTCGCTGCGCATAATTACCATGCGAAGCACGGTTCGTTCCCGCCGCATGTAGGCGATACGTCGGTCAGCGGCCCCGGCAACCCGGCGCCCTCCTGGCAGACGGCGATGCTGCCGTATATGGACGAAGTGAAACTCTGGCGAGCGTACGACGGGACGAAACGGTTCGACGACCCCGCGAACGCCGCGGTCGTGGCGACGGAGGTCGCGACGTTTATTGATCCGCACCCCTATCACGAGGGTCGCAATATCGAAGGCGGCTTCGGCTTGAGTCACTTCGCCGGCAACGTCCGGGTGCTGGGCGAGGAGGGCGCCGGGCGGCTCTCGGGCATCCGAGACGGCACGACGCAGACGATCCTCGCCGGCCAGATCGGCGCCTTCCCCAAGCCGTGGGCCGACCCCTCGAACCTGCGGGACACCGCCGCCGGCTTCGGAACCGCCCCGCAGCAATTCGGCGGCCCCCACCCCGGCGGCGGGCAGGTTGCGATGTGCGATGGATCCGTGATTTTCATCAGCGAAACCATCGACCCCGCGATCTTCGCCGCCCTCGGCACGCCGGCCGGGGGGGAGCGGTTGAAGGGGGGACCGTACGGCGGCGATTGGACGCTTGACGGCGAATAGCGGTCGCCCCGTGGATTCGGTCCCGTTCGCGGTCCCGTTTGCGATTGCGGGCCTGTCCCAACGACAATCCTCACGCTCCGTTCACACTCCGACGACCGCCGCTCCCCCATGGCCGACCGCTTCGACGACGATTTCGACGACATGCCCCCGCGCCGGCCGCGGCAAAAGAAGGCCTCGTCTTCAAAGAAACGCCCGGCGGGCAAGCGGTCGTCCTCCGAGAAGAAGGGCATGAGCGGCGCGATGATCGCCGGGATCGTGGCCCTCTGCACCGTGCCGCTGCTCTGCTGCATCATGGGCCTGGTCGCCCTGCTGCTGCCCGCGGTGCAGCAGGCTCGGGAAGCGGCTCGGCGGAGCCAGTCGCAGAACAACCTCAAGGAGATGGGGCTGGCGGGGCACAACTTTCATTCGGTTTATAAAGCCTTCCCCCCGCACGCATCGGGCGGCACGAACCTCGCGCAGGCCGAGAACCCCGCCAACCCACGGATGTCCTGGATGACGGCGTCGCTGCCGTTTATGGATCAGACGGCGTTATGGGGCCGCGTGGACCCGTCGGTGCGGTTCGACGATCCGGCTGCGGCGTCGGTGTACGAGACGCGCGTGGAATCCTTCCTCACCCCGGCGGCGGCCCCGCCGGAGGGCGGTTTGGCGCCGGCTCACTACGCCGGCAACGTGCACCTGCTCGGTCCGACGTTCAGCGGGGCGATCCGGGATATCACCGACGGCGCGGCGTCCACGATCTACGCCGGCGAGATCGACCCGATCAACGGTTCCCCGGCGGCCTGGGGCGACCCGAACAACCTCCGCGATCCCGCCGACGGCTTGAACGTCCCGGGCGGATTCGGCGCGACCTGGGCCGGCGGCGACGCCCAGCGCGGCGGCGTGCAGATGGTCTTCGCGGACGGTTCCGTGAGCTTCGTCTCTAATAACATCGACCCGGCCGTCCTCGCCGCCCTCGGCACTCCCGACGGCGGCGAGGCCGTCGGCGGGTTCTGAGGCGCCTCGCTCGATCCGGGTCTTGGAGGAACCGATCCATGAGTTCTGAAGACCCCGTCGAACCGGGACCGCCGGGCGTCCGTGACCGACCCGCGGGCGGCCGGTGGTGGATCCTGATCGCGGCACTGGCCGCGACCTGCTTCGTCTTGATGATCGGGGCGCTGCTGAGCGTGGCGATCGGCCTGCCGTTCTTCCAGCAGCAACGCGAGGCGGCCCGCCGGGAACAGGCCGCGGAGAACCTGCGCCAGTTGGGTCAGGCGATGCAGGCTTACCACCAGCAGGAGAACTCGTTCGCGACCCCGCCGACGGACGCGGACGCCGCTGGGCCGTCGCCGGAGGACGCGCCGTTCGAGGAGCATCGACCGGCCGGGGAGCGGACGCCGCCCGGCGCCGCGCCGGAGTGAGTCGTCGGCGACTGGCGTCTCGGCGCCCTCGCCGCGACAATCGCCGCTCGCCGTTTCGTTCGTTCCTCGTCCAGCGTCGCCCGTGAACGCCCTCGCCGAACTCGACTCGCTGACGGCGATGTTTCCCGAACCGGCCCCGGCTGCGGGGGGACAGGGGGGGCCGGCGGGCGCCGTGGCCGGTCCGCTGTTGGCCGGGGCGGAGCACGTCCCCGCCAGCGCCGTCCCGCAGCCCTACCGGGAACTGCTGGATCACGAGGCGCACATGACCGTCACGATGGAGCAGTTCCACGGCGGGCCGGTCGCCGTGCGGGTGCTGGACGAGAAGTGGGAAGGCGGCAAGTACTGCCGCAAGATCACCCTCGTCCGCGAGCCGGAACGCCCCGGCGAAACCGAACGCACCGTGCAGTTCGGGCTGGTGCGGTTCGACCTCTCCCACTTGGACGAGGAGCCGCGCGAGGAGATCCTCGGCGGCGAGATCCCGTTGGGCCGCGTGCTGATCGAGCACGACGTGCTCCGCGAGGTGGAACTCGGGGCGCTGCTTAAGCTGACCGCCGGCCCCGGCCTCGCCGCGCATCTGGGCATGCGGGAGGGCGAGGTCGCCTGGGGCCGATTGGCGACGATCTTTACCAACGGCAAGCCGGCGCTGGACCTGCTGGAAGTCGCCGCCCCGGTTTGAAGGGGGAAGGTTCAAGGTTGAAGGGGACAAGGCCAAGGCGAGCGGCGGGGCGTCAGCTCCCCGAACGTGAGGCGTGAGCCCTCGTGCTTGCCAGCGACGGGTCGATCTGTCGCCGTCGTCCGCGGCGGCTACAATCGCGGCGTGGGGATCGGCCCCGTCCGATCCGTTACTTCTCGCCCCGCTTCGCGGTTGTGCCCGAGTCATGATCGAAACCGTCACCCCCGAGACCGACGACCGCGCCCAACCCCCGGTCGCGGAGGCCTACGACGCCATCGTGATCGGCGGCGGCCCCGCCGGCAGCGCTGCCGCCGCGGCGTTGGCGGAGGCCGGCAAGAGCGTGCTGCTGCTGGAACGCCAACCCGCCGGACGCTTCCATGTGGGCGAATCGCTCATCCCGGAGACCTACTGGAGCCTCAAACGGCTCGGCCTGATCGACCGGCTCAACGAGGTCGGCTTCGTCAAAAAATACTCCGTCCAGTTCGTCAGTTCGACGGGCAAGGAGAGCGCCCCCTTTTACTTCGACGAGGACGACGACGGCCGAGTTATTGAAAAGGAGGGCAGCCAGACCTGGCAGGTCGAACGCGGCAAGTTCGACCGCATGCTGTTGGAGCGCGCCGAAGAACTGGGCGCCGTCGTCCGCACGGACGCCCACGTCCTCGACGTGCTGTGGGACGGCGAACCGCTGGACGCCGACGGCAAACCGAACGCCGAGGCCCGCGCCGCCGGCGTGAAGGTCAAGTTCGGCAAAGGCGACGCCGCGTTTACTCGGGAAATCCAGTCCGAAGTCCTGCTGGACGCCACCGGGCAGACGGCGTTCATCGGCCGTCGATTGGGCGTGATGGAAGCCGACCCGCACCTCAAGAAGGGCACCCTCTGGAGCTACTGGGAGAACGCCGAGCGCTCCCCCGAGGATCCCCGCGAGGACGGCTGCACCGTCATTATTCAAGGCGAGAACAAGAAATCCTGGTTCTGGTATATCCCGCTGGGCGACGGCATCACCTCCGTCGGCTGCACCGGCGATATGAGCCATATGTTCGGCCCGCACCGGTCCTCGACCACGGAGACCTACGAGTCCGAAATCGCCGCCGCCCCCGGTATCGCCCGCCGGCTCAAGAACGCGACCCGCGTGCGGGACGTGTTCACGACGAAGGACTTCTCCTACTACAGCGGCGTCGGCGCCGGGAACGGCTGGATGGTGATCGGCGACGCCTTCGGGTTTATCGACCCGGTGTATAGCTCCGGCGTGTTCCTCGCGTTGGACAGCGGTCTCCGCGGCGCCTCCGCCGCGATCGCGGCGCTGGACTCCGGCGACACCTCCGCCGCGACGCTGGGCGCCTGGCAGCCGGAATATAAAAAGGGCGTGGAGAACTTCCGCAAGCTGGTCTACGCCTTCTACGACGAGGGTTTCAGCATCGGCGGTTTCCTGCGGGACTACCCGCAGTTCAAAATGGGCATCGTCGACGTCCTCGTCGGCAACGTCTTCCGCCCGGAGCTGGACGAGATGTTCGAATACATGCCCCAAAGCCGCCGCGAGACGGCGACGGCGTGAACGGGCCGGGCGTGTCGGTCACTGATATGCAAACCACGCACCAAGCCGATCGATTCGACGATTGGTGGCGCGAGATCGACTGCCAGGTTTCCGGACTGGATTCGCCTTGGGATCAGGAATATCCGCATCTCCATCGCGTGCTGACGCAGCGGCTTCAAGTGTGTCCCGAGGACGAGAGAGCAATCGGACTCTTCGATTCGATCGGCAGCGGACTCATCCCCTTGAACGCAGTACAGGCGTTCTGGGTGATGCCCGCTGCCTACGGCGAGGCGCTGCGGACGACGGAACCCGGATTCGCACGTGTATATGTAAAGTCGACGCAAATGATTTTGCAGGCCGCTTGTTCTTCGAAACCGTCGCTGAGGATCGGTAAGGCACGCTTGAACGAACTCATCGAGTCTGCTCGGGACCTCAGTCATGTCGGCTGGGAGGATGAACTCCGACTTCGTAAGTGGTCCAAGAATCTCGTCTTGGCGAGGTACGGATACGGGCGACTGGGTTGATCGGCGAGCGGTCTGAGTCGGTTTCAGAAATGGAGAACTAACCCGAAGCGTCAGCGAGGGCGTCGGCAGCATGCCGACGTGCGCCGCACGCCGGATCCCTTGCTGACGCTTCGGGTTGGTTATGAAACCGGCCCATGCCACACGGCTCGCCCGCAGTTCGTACGCCGAACCCTCTGCTCCGCAAGCGGTTCGGACCAAATAGGTCCCGATCCCCGTATAGGTGAGGGACTGGCGTTTCCCCGCCCCGCATCGATGCGGGCGGCCGTCGGTCTCCTCGCGGGACGAACGAACCGGCCGACGTGGGTGACGGATGCCGTGGAACTCGCCCCCGCGTCGGATCGCTTGCGCAGCGATCCGAGGCGATCCGCCCCCCGCCCGTCGGCACGGACGCCGACCCCGTCGCGCGGTGGTCCGGGAGAGCCAGCGAACCGGTTCCTAGCAAGAACTGGCTTCGCCCGGCCCCGGGCGCCGCGGGCGGCAAGACCCCCGCGGCCCGGCCCGGTTCCCTAAACGACCGGCCCGGCGCCCGTATTCCACCTTTCTCCTCCCAACCCCGGCGAACACCAGCCGGGTCCCGGTCCCTTTCGAGGGAACAAGGCCGGGCGGGGCGGCGAACGTTGAGCGTGCTGTGAAGAACCTGAGTCGACAATCCGACCCGGCGGCCCGACCGCGATGCATGTGCGTCTCGGTCGGGTTCGTCGCTGCGCGATCCGTGCCGTGCCCGGCGTCGCTGCGGCATCGGGTGTGCCCGATCGATGTCGCCGCTACACTCCCGGCCCGCCTCGTTTCGGTCGCCCCGCATCGGCCCTTCGCCCGTGAAAATCCTCGTTTGGTCGCTGATCGCGTTGCTGGTGGTGCTCCACCAGGACGTGTGGTTCTGGGACGCCGACCGTCTCATCTTCGGCTTCATGCCGGTCGCGCTGCTGTATCACGCGTGCATCTCCGTCGCGGCCAGCGGGCTGTGGCTGCTGGCCGTCAACGTCGCCTGGCCGGCGGACGACGAGTTGATTGACGAGCCCGCCGTCGGAGGAACCCGGATTCCGGCCTCCGAACGGCCGGTTCCCAAAGAGAAAACGAACCCCCGCTTCGCCGGCGGCGACGACATGCAAGGGGCCCCCGCCTGATGGATATTCTCTCCCCCGAGGTCTGGCGCGTCGTCATCATCGGCGGCTACCTCCTGTTGTTATTGGCCCTCGGATTGGGCGCCAGCCGGCTGTTTACCGGGTCCAGCGAAGACTATCTGCTGGCCTCGCACAGCATCGGCCCGTTCCTGCTGCTGATGAGCCTGTTCGGCACCACGATGACCGGGTTCGCCCTGGTCGGCAGCAGCGGCGAGGCCTTCACCTACGGCGTCGGCGTGTACGGCTTGTTGGCCAGCAGCAGCGGAATCGTGCATTCCCTCTGCTTCTTCGTACTGGGGGTGAAACTGTGGGGCTGGGGCAAGAAATACGGCTATACCACGCAGGCCGGGTTCTTCCGCGACCGACTGGACAGCCGCAATATCGGACTGGTGCTGGTGCCGATTCTGGTCGGGCTGGTGATTCCCTATCTGCTGGTCGGCGTGATCGCCGGCGGCAAAGCGATCGAGGGCGCCACCGCGGGCGATTTTCCTCAGCTCTTTGAAAGCACCAAGGGCGCCATCCCCGCCTGGCTGACGGAACTGGTCGTCTGCGCGGTGGTGCTGACCTACGTCTTCGCCGGCGGCATGCGGGGCACGGCTTGGGCGAACGCCTTCCAGACCTGCGTGTTCATGGTGTTGGGCGTCGTGGCCTTCTATCTGATCGCCACCAGCATGGCGGAGACCGCCGTCGCCGAGGGCCGCGTGCAAATCCCCGACACGGACGGCGAAATCCGCACGGAGGCGCCCCGCGGGTTCCTCGATAGTTTGCAGATCGTCTCGCGGGAGATCCCCAAGGCGAAACGCATCCGCGACGAAGTCGGCCCCGGCGACCAACTCGGCAACGTGGAGTCTCCCGAGATCTTCCGGACCCGCGAACGGCTCGATCCGTGGCGGTTCGCGACCTATATGTTCATCCCCTTCAGCGTCGGGATGTTCCCCCACCTGTTCCAGCACTGGCTGACGGCGAAAAGCGCGTCGACGTTTAAATTGCCGGTGGTGGTGCA
Source organism: Alienimonas chondri (assembly GCF_013036045.1). Classification (GTDB taxonomy): domain Bacteria; phylum Planctomycetota; class Planctomycetia; order Planctomycetales; family Planctomycetaceae; genus Alienimonas; species Alienimonas chondri. The sequence goes on along the minus strand of NZ_WTPX01000078.1, from coordinate 9,394 downwards.
CCCGTTCTTTATCGCGGTGGTCTGGGTGCCCTGCGTGCTGATCGGGGCGTGGGCGACGACCGGACTGGTGGACCTGCCGCCGCCCTGGCTGGCGAGCGACGTGAGCGTCGAGGAAAACGCCAACAAGGTGCTGGGCTTCATGGTCTCGAAGCTGAGCGGGAAGATCCTCGGCGGGTTCCTGCTGGCCGGCGTGCTGGCGGCGATTATGAGTTCGCTGGACAGCCAGTTCCTGTGCATCGGCACGATGTTCACCAAGGATCTCGTCGAGTTCTACGCCCCCGCCGGCAAATACACCGACCGGCAGACCGTGCTGATGAGCCGCGGGTTCATCATCGCCGTGGTCGCCGTGACGTACGTGCTGAGCCTGTTGATGGGCGATAGTACGCGGGTCTTCCCGTTGGGGATCTGGTGCTTCAGCGGGTTCGCCTCCCTGTTCCCGATCGCCTTCCTGGCCGTTTATTGGCGCGGGTTTACGAAGTGGGGCTGCTACGCCGGCGTACTCGCGGCGGCCGGGTCGTGGGGGGCGTTGTTTTACGCCTCGGACTTCGCGGCGAACGGCGAATATTATCTGAACCTCGCCATCCCCGGCTATCGCACCGTCGAACTGATGCCCGTCACCGCGATGTTCCTCGCCAGCGGATTGGCGGCTGTCATCGTCTCGCTCGTCACCCCCAAGCCGAGCGCCGCGACGCTGGCGAAGTTCTTCCCCGAAAAGGCGTAGCCCGGAAGCCTCAATGACCAAGACTCCAAGAACCAAATCGTCGGGTTCGTACCGTTTTGGTTCTTGATTTCTTGGCCCTTGGAACTTCACTCAAACCGTGTCCGAAAAGCTCTCCCGCCACGTTTATCCCCGCCGGGTCCATTTCTCCGAAACGGACATGGCCGGGATCGTCCACTTCGCCCAGTTCTATCGCTTCATGGAGGAGGCCGAGCACGCCTTCCTCCGGGCCGCGGGGCTGAGCGTGATGGATCACAAAGCCGACGGCAGCATCCTCGGTTGGCCGCGGGTCAGCGCCAAATGCGGGTTCAAATCGCCCGCGTTCTTCGGGGATGAATTAGAGATTGAGGTGAGCGTCCAGCGGATCGGCGTGAAGAGCCTGACGTTGGACTATCGGTTCACCCGCGACGACGGCCCGGACAAGAACGACGGCCAGCCCACGTTGATCGCGGAGGGCACGATGAAAACCGTCGCCTGCACCTTCACCCCCGATCGCACGATGACCAGCGTGCCGGTCCCGGATTCGTTTTTAGAACGTATTGAAGAGGCCGGAGCGTGAAGCCTCAAATCTCAAGAAGTCAAGAACCAACGGCGCCGGGGGCGCGGGGTTTGCGATCGCTTCGTCACTTTGGTTCTTGATTTCTTGGTCTTGGAGTTTCCAGCGCCGTGCCCGCCGTTCAACTCACCGACGTCTCCAAGACCTATACCGCCGGGGCGGAGACGGTGGAGGTGCTCTCCGGCGTGACGCTCGCCGCCGAGCCGGGGGACGCGGTCGTGCTCACCGGCCCCAGCGGCGTGGGCAAGAGCACGCTGTTATATATCGTCGGCCTGCTCGAACCGCCGTCCGCCGGGCGCGTGGAGCTCTTCGGGGAAACGCCCTGGGAGTACGACGAACGCCGGCAGGCCGCCTTCCGGGCGAAGAACGTCGGGTTCGTCTTCCAGGACCATCATTTACTGCCCCAGTTGACGGTCACGGAGAACCTGCTGGTGCCGGTGCTCGCCGGCCGCACGGTGACGAAGGCGGACGAGGCGCGGGCCGCGGAGTTGTTAGACCGCGTCGGCCTGAGCCACCGTTCCAGTCACCGGCCCGGCCGTCTGAGCGGCGGGGAACGCCAGCGGGCGGCGCTCTGTCGGGCGCTGATTAACGAACCGGGGTTATTGCTGGCTGACGAACCCACCGGGAACCTCGACCCCGCCACCGCCCAAACCGTCGGCACGTTATTGCTCGATCTGGCGAAGGACGCCGACACGACGCTGCTCTGCGTCACGCACAGCCTGGACCTCGCCGATCGCTTCCCGCGGCGGCTGACGTTCGCGGGCGGAACGGTGACGGAGGCGAAGAAGGGACTATGAGCAGTCCAGCGACCCGAGCCGACGGCCGCGCCGCCCTATCACGCTGGAATCCGGCCCCGTTCTTCTTGGAGCTCTACGACAAAAGCACTTCGCGCCGACGCATAACTTGGGACGACCCAGTCGCCGAACTCGCATCGTTCAGCGTCGGCGTTCCGGACGAACTCTTTATTGCCCCGGGATCACAGCAACATCACACGCGCGGAGTCTTAATTCCGCTATTGGACAACGGAAACTTTGACGAAGTGTTGTTCGACGACTCGGCTGGCGGACTCGTTAGCATGTTGGTCGAAGATGAGACTGTCCGTATTCAATTCGTTAACTGGGATCAATATCTCGCCTACCTGATGATTCAGATCTCCGAAGCCGTAGACGACGACGCGACGTTGTTGCGCATCGGCCAGCTGATCGGCTTCGCGCATACCACAACCCTGCTTCAGTTCTTAGATAATACTGCAGGGAGTTCTCAAACCTTCGAAGGGGCAAAAACGAACCAGAGGAGGTTTCTCGACGGTTTGGCACTAATGCCGCCCCGGTTGCCGAACGCGTAAGATCACATCATGAGCACTCTCCGCCTCGTCCTCGCCTCGCTGTGGTTCTATCGGCGCACGCATCTCGCGGCGCTGCTGGGGACGGCGGCGGGGGCGGCGGTGATCGGCGGGGCGTTGATCGTCGGCGACAGCGTGCGGGCCAGTCTGCGGGAACTCACGCTTCAGCGGCTGGGCGACGTGGACCTCGCCCTGTCCGGCGGGCGATTCGTGACGGACGGACTGATCGAACGGCTCGCCGACGGGGAGGGGTTCGATCAAGACGACGTCGCCCCGGCGCTCGCCCTGCGAGCCGGGCTGACGGCGGGGGAGGGCGATTCGATCCGCCGCGTGGGCGGGGTGAACCTGTTCGGCACGGACGAGCGGCTGTGGGGGCTGCTGGAGACCGCGGACGTCCAGCGGCCGGAGGCGGGGGAAGTCGTGCTGAACGGCCGCGTCGCCGAGGGGTTGGGCGTGGTCGTGGGGGACGAGGTGACGATCTCCGTGGAGATCCCCAGCGCCGTGCCGCGGGGGAATTTGCTCTCGAACAAAGACGACGCCACCGCGACCGTCCCGCTGACCGTCGCCGCCGTGCTACCGGACACGGCGGGGGCGGCTCGATTCGATTTGAACCCGGCCCAGCAGATCCCGCCGGTCGCCTACGCGAATCTCGACGGGCTGCGGGACGTGCTGGAACTCAGCCCGGCGCGTCCCTCTCGCAGCATTCCCGACGGCCGCACCGGGCGGGTCAACGCGGTGTTCGTTCGCGCAGGCGCCGCTGCGGACGCTGCGGACGTGCCTGGCGACGACGCGGCACAGGCGTTGACGAAGACGGCCCGCGCAGCCCTCACGCTGGACGATTTACGGGTGAAGCTCGTGCGGAACGAGGAGCGGGGCACGCTGTCGCTGGAGAGCGACCGGATGATCCTCGAAGCGCCCCTCGCCGCCGCCGCCCAGCAGGCGGCGCAGACCGCCGGACTGACGGCGTCGCCCCGGTACGTCGCCCTGGCGAACGAGATCACGCCGGTCGGCGTGCCCGAGGCGGAAATCGAGGACGACGAACGCCGCAGCGCCTACTTCGTCGTTGCGGGGGTGGAGGCTCATGAATGGGCGAGCGGGGGGCGTCAGCCTCCTGAGTTGAACGAGAAAAGCATCGTCTTGAACGAGTACCTCGCGACTGAGCAGCTCGGCGTGACCGTCGACGACAAGGTCGAATTAGAATGGTATTCGGTCGACGACGGCGCCGACGCCCCGGAGCGCTCGCGGATCTTCACCGTCTCGCAGATCGTCCCGATGGACGGCGCCGCGGTGGACGGCACGCTCACCCCCACGGTGGAGGGGATCACCGACGCCGCGACCTTCAACGACTGGGATCAGCCGTTCGAGATGGACCTCGACCGCGTCACGACCGCGGACGATCTCTATTGGGAGGACTATCGAGCCCTCCCCAAGGCCTTCCTGCCGATCGACCGGATGCGGGAATTATTCCCCAGCCGCTACGGCAGCAGCACCTCCATTCTCTATACCGCCCCGAACGGCGGCCGGATCGAAGACTTCGACGCGGCGGAGGAGCGGTTGACGCGGGCGTTGATCGAACAGCTCGACCTGCGGGCATTGGGTTTGGCGTTCGCTCCGGTGAAGGCGCAGGGGCTTGAAGCGGCGGCGGGGACGACGGATTTCGCCGGGCTGTTCGTGGGGTTCAGCCTGTTTTTGATCCTGTCGGCGGCGATTCTAATCGCCCTCTTATTCCGACTGGGGTTGGAACGCCGGGCGAGCGAGGTGGGCCTCGAACGAGCGTTGGGACTGTCGCCGCAGGCGGTGCGCCGGCTGCATCTGACGGAGGGGCTGATCGTGGTCGCCGTCGGCGGACTCGTGGGAACCGCCGCGGCGGTGGGATACGCCGCATTAATGTTATGGGGGTTGAGGACGCTGTGGGTCGGGGCGGTGGGCACGCGGTTCCTGTTCCTGTCCATGACCCCGGCGAGCCTGGCGATCGGGTTCGCGATCAGCGTGGCGCTGGCGGCGGGGGCGGTTTGGTGGGGGCTGCGGGCGCTGCGGGACACCTCCGTGCGGGCGTTGCTCGCCGGGGAAACGAAGGGCGAAACCGAAGGGGGCGGCGTGTGGGCGCAGCGGGTCGCCCTCGGCTGCGGGGCGATCGCGATTTTATTAATGGCCGCCTCGCTGGTCGGCCTCGTTCCCAACAGCGAAGCGTTCGCCGGGTTCGGGTGGGACGTGCTGGCGTTCTTTAGTACGGGGATGCTGCTGCTCGCCGCGGCGCTGGGGGCGTTGGGCTGGTGGCTCTCCCGTCGCCCCGGGGGCGTGCCGCGGTCGGGGTTCAAACTCGGTCTGCGGAACGCCGCCCGCGAACGCACCCGCAGCGTATTAACCGCCGGACTGATCGCCTGCGCGACCTTCCTGCTGGTCGCCGTCGCCGCGGCCCGGAAAGATCCCTCGGCCGGCCTGCCGGAGTTGGACAGCGGCAACGGCGGCTATTTATTGGTCGCCGAGGCCGCCGCCCCGCTGCCGTTTAATCCGTCGACGCCGGCCGGCCGGGAGGAACTCGATCTGACCGGCCCGGCGTTCGAGTCGATCGACGACCTCGCCGCCTTCCGCGTGCGACCCGGCGCCGACGCCAGTTGTCTCAACCTCTATCGCACCGGACTGCCCACCGTGTTGGGCGTGCCGGACTCGCAGATCGAACGCGGCGGCTTCGCCTTCGCCGACACCCCCGCGGAGAACCCGTGGAAGCTGCTGACGGAACCCCTGCCGGACGCGAATGACGGCGGCGGCTCGACTCGCTCCACGCTGCCGGTGTACCCCGTGCTGGGGGATATGAATACGCTGCAATACAGCCTCAAACTGGGCGTCGGCGATCGTATCGCGGTGCCGAATGACGAAAACCCGACGGCGTATTTTCAGGTCGTCGGCCAGTTGGACGGCAGCGTCTTTCAAGGCGTGCTGCTGACCGGCGAAGCGGACTTCGAAACGCTGTTCCCGACGAACGACGGCTGGGCCTATCTGCTGGTCGACGCCCCGGTCGAATCGAAGACCGAACTCGCCGCGGCGCTGGAAGGCCGGCTCAGCGGCTACGGCGTGGATGCGGAGCCGGTCGGCGAGCGAATCGCTTCGTTCCTGGCGGTTCAGAACACGTACCTCTCCACGTTTCAGGCGCTCGGCGGACTCGGCTTGCTGCTGGGCACGCTGGGCTTGGCCGCGGTGATGCTGCGGAACGTCCTGGAACGCCGGAGCGAACTGGCGTTGTTGCGGGCCGTGGGACTGGGCACGCGACGCATCGCCGGCTTGGTGCTGACCGAGACGGCGTTGCTGCTGGTCTGGGGATTGGCGAGCGGCACGCTGGCGGCGCTGCTGGCCCTGTGGCCGCACCTCTCCGGCCGGACGGCGGACGCCCCGTGGCTGGGCGGCGGCCTCACGCTGCTGGCGGTCTTCGCCGCCGGCATGCTCGCCAGCGGGTGGGCCGTGCGGGCCGCGGTGAGGACCCCCATCGTCGCCACGCTTCGAGGCGAATGAAGCGGGGCGAACGGCAGGGTGCGAGTGACGGGGGGCGAGTGACGGGGCGGCGATCGCTACACTGCCGGCCGTTCGTCGCTCTCAGCCCCAACGAGTTATATGTCCGGCCGTTTAGAAGGGAAAACCGCGTTCGTCACCGGTTCCAGCAAGGGAATCGGGGCCGGGATCGCTCTGGAATTGGCCCGCGAGGGGGCGGACGTCGCATTGAACTATCGATCCAGCGAGCAGGAAGCGGAGGCCGTCGCCGCACAGATCCGCGACCTCGGCCGGAAAGCGGTCAGCCTGCAGGGCGATATCGGCGACCGGGGAACGATCGAACGCCTCGTCGCCGACGCGGCGGAGCAGCTCGGCGGGTTGGATCTGTTCGTCTCGAACGCCGTCTACAGTACGCGGGAACCGTTCCTCGACGCCGACCTCGACGAGTTTAAAAAGACGATCGACGTCTCCATGTGGGGCGCCTTCTACGGTCTGCGGGCGGCGTGCCGATTGATGCGGGACCAGTTCAATAAGAACGGCCGCGGCGGGAGCGTGTTGATCGTTTCCAGCCCCCATGCGGAAATCGCGTTCCCCGCCGCGATGGCTTATAATATGGCGAAAGCGGCGCTGGATCAGATGGCCCGCACCGCCGCGGTCGAGGTCGCGAGATACGCCACCCGGGTGAACATCCTGCACCCCGGCTGGATCGACACCCCCGGCGAACGCAAGTTCTTCACGGAGAAGCAGCTGGAGGAAGGGGCGAAGAGCCTCTTGCTGGGCCGCCTTGGCACGCCGGAAGAATGCGGCAAAGCCGCCGCGTACGTGTTGAGCGACGACGCGGCCTATATGACCGGCTCGACGTTAAGCCTCGACGGCGGCGTCAAACTCCCCTATTGGAGCCGCCGCGAAGAGGGCGGGCAGTAGGCGGGACTTCGCTTCAATCCAGCTCCACCGCCGACAGCACGTCCGCAAACGGGATCTTCAAACCCGGGACCACGTCCCGGCCGTCCAGAAACCCTTTGGCAGAGATCGTTTCGTCCGGCGACTCGATCGACGTATACACCTCGCAGGTTCCGGCGGCGGGGTCGATCTGCCAGATCAGCCGGGTGCCGGCGGCGAAGAAGTCCTCGCGTTTCCGTCGCATCTCCCCCGATCGGTTCGAGGGAGAGAGCACCTCGATCGCCAGATCGGGGTACAGATCCGGATAGGCCGGTTCAGAAGGGAACCGTCCGGACGGGATCTGCTCCGCCCGGATCACCGCGACGTCCGCGGCCCGCGTGCGGCGGCCGGTCAGCCGCAGAAACGCCTGTCCGCCGAGGACCCAACCGATCTTCTTGCCGCGGATCGCGTTGCGGATGAGGGTCAGCAACTCGCCGCCCATCAGGTCGAATTCAGCGCCCACGGCTTTCTCGATCAGGGTTCCGTCGATCAATTCGCACAGCCGTCCGGTTTCCCGCTTGATGCGGTCGATGTCCGCCTCCGTGGCGGTTCCCGGGGCGGGGTCCATCACGATGCGGAACAACGGAACGTCGCCGAACTGCGCCACGATCTCCGCGGCAGTCACCGGATCCGCGGTCGGAACCGGCGGCCCGAGCGGTGCGGGAAGCGTCGACGGGGGATCGAGCGTCTGGGGCATGGCGGTATTCTAACCGGCGGAGGAACGGCTCGGAGCGCCAAAGGGCACGGCGCCGTCTACCGCGGCTTGGGCGCGTCCTCGCCCGACGGCTTCGCCGCGTCATCGCCGACGAAGAAGTCTTGAAAGTCGCCGTATTGGTCGGCGGTGCCTTCGAGGTCGTATTCGCCGCTGACCAGTTCGCCGGCCCAGGCGTGCAGGCGGCGGGCGTGGGCGGGGCCGGCGTGATGGGTGGCGACCTCCGTGGCGAAGTTCAGCAGGTCGTACACCTTGCACTTCACCGGCAACGTTTTCTGGCGCTTCGCCGACAGGGCGTCCGCGTTCGCCAAGCCGTACAGCCGGGTCACGTCGCCGGTGGTCTCGTGGAACCGCTTGAGCAGGTGCGTGCCGAGGTCCTTCCGCTCGAACAATCCGTCGGCGCTGGCTCCGTCCGTGCCGAAGTTCCGCGGGGCGTTGCCGCCGCCGTCTCCGCCGCCGGTCAGTTTGGCGAGGAGGCTATAGAGGCCGGCCGCTTCATGGACGCTGGCCCAGCTTTCAGCGGCGCTCTCGAACCGCTGTCGCAGCGCGGCGTAGCCTTCGTCGTTATTAAATCCGTCCAGCGCCCGGCTGAGGGAATACGTCACCTGGTCCTCTCCCTTGCCCAGCGCCAGTTGACTGCGGAACGCGGGCGCCTCCCCGATCATGCCGTTGGCGCAGACCTCCCGCAGCAGCGAGAGATAAATATTCGGCTGACCGAACCCGTCCACCGGCGTGCGAACGACGAACCGGTTCGCGAAGGCGTCGCCGGAGACGTGGAACCGATGCCCGACCCGCGGGCTGTGGTGACTTTCGACGACGCCGTTGTGATAGGTCACGCGATCGCCGTCGTAGCGGTCTAATAACTCCCGCAAGTCGTCCTGTTTCACCACCGCTTTGGTGGGGTTGGAAACGGCCAGCAGCGTGCCGACGCCGTCGCTGCCCGGGCCGTCGCTGCGTTCCACGGCGAACCGCAGACGATCGGAGGCACTACGGGCGGCGAGACGTTCGAAGACCTCGGCGTGATCGAAGTAATTAAAGACCGATTTGCCGATGCCGAACCGCATAAAGAAGCTGGTCCAGAAGCGGGCGCTGGGCCGCAGCGGTTCGTCGTTCACGTAGACCGCGGCCACCTTCGGGCTGCGGCTGCGACCGTCTTCGCACTCCTCCAGTTCGACCCGCAGGTCGCCGACGGAGGTCACGCCATAGTCGATCCGCGGGGGGGCGAGCGCGGGGGCGGTCAGCATCAATCCGATCCTTCGGGACGGCCGCGAACGGCCGGGTAGCGATTGCGAAGGCGACGCCGGTTGCGCCGCCCGCGGCAGTGTACCGACCGCCACTACCCCGGGCGAGGGGGTCGGCGTGCGAGCCGCACGTTCCGTTCAGAAACGCGCTGTCCGCTGCATCGTCAGGTCGCTGCGTTCTCGATCAGACGGTTCACCCCGCCTTCTGCTCCGCTTCCAGACGGTCGATCTCCTTCTCCAACTCCGCAGCCTCGGCGTGGATGGCGCTGGCGGCGACGACGCCTTTGGTCTGGGAGACCTGCATCGCCCGCTCCAGCGTCGCGGCGTGTTTGGCCTTCAAGGCCTCCAACGGGGACTTCTTCTTAAACAGACCGAACATCGTCGCGGGCGGGCGGGGGGAAGG